>DDBY01000101.1:520-14697 GCA_002334985.1 Micavibrio sp. UBA2020 | reverse complement strand
GTTCCAGCCGTTGCGCGTTTCCGCCTGCAGGCTGGCGCCCGCGGTAATCAGCTCTGCCACGGCTTTCAGGTGGTGGTTTTTGGCGGCGCGCATCAGCGGCGTCCAGCCTTGCGCATCGGCGGCATTGATGTCGCCGCCATCCGCTATCAGGCGGCGTAGCTGGCGCACATCGCCTGCTTCGGCTGCGCGCAGCACGGCGCTGCGGTCAATCGTTTGTGTATAGCCGGCGGGCGCGGGCGCAAAAGAGGGCGCGCGTTTGGTGGCGGCAGTGGATTGCAAGGGACGGGAGCGCAGGGCTGCGCCGGATGGCGCGTAGGAAAGTGCGGACATGTTTTAGCCTCCTCGGGCATAAAAAAACCGCCGACGTATAGCACACGCGGCGGAATTGTCCGCCAACGCTTTAGCTGCATTTATTAAGCGCCCGCAAGCTGTCGGCTTCAAATCGGCGCTATCTTTTTATTATCGCGCCGCACGGCGGTTTTTGTCAAGCGCCGCGCGGTATCGTTTATTGCGAAAACAGGCAAGGCTTTGAAACGATGTGGCAAAACAGTCGTAAATAAAGGGGATGCGTCAGCAAAAAGGGCCGCCGCGCGAATGTCGCGCAGACGGCCCTCCCTGTATAAAAGGAGCAACCAGACGCCAAGAAACCCCTAACCGGCGTCATTGTGCAGGGCCGTCGCCCCGAACATGTCCTCCTCGTACATCTCGATGTCTTCGGCGGTGAAGCCGAAGTGATGCCCTATCTCGTGCAGGATGACGCGGTTGACAAGCCGTGTCAGGTCTTCGCTGCTGTCCGCCCATTGGTCGAGGATGGGACGGCGGTAGAGATAAAGGCTGTCCTGACGTTTGCCGCCGGATGCGAGGTGGCCGATGGCGGCCGGCCCTGCGCTCTGGTAGCAGCCGAGCAGGTCGAAAGGCGTTTCAAGTTCCAGTTCCTGCTCGACAAAGGCATCGGGGAAATCTTCCACGATAATCTTCAGCTTGCGGATGTACTTGTCGATGCCTTCCGGCAGTTCGTCGATAATAGATTCAGCAATCTCCTGAATGTCTTCAAGAGATGGCGGCACAGTGAATCCCACGAAAATCGCTTTGGTTTCCAACTGACTTGACCCCGAAAATCGCTAAACTGGTTTCACTATATCGAATCGGAGAGAATCGGACAATGAAAAAAGCGACACAGAGTCAATCCATCGAATCGTTTCTTGCAAAAAATAAGGGATGGCAGCGTGCAAAGGGGCGCAAGGCTATCCATAAATCATTTTCATTTGACGATTTCAGCGCGGCTTTCGGCTTTATGACGCGCGTGGCTATCAAGGCGGAGCAGATGAACCATCACCCCGAATGGTTCAATGTCTATAACCGCATCGATGTGACGCTGACCACGCATGACGCGGGCGGGGTGACGGAAAAAGACATCTCGCTTGCGACCTTCATGGATAAAATCGCGCCGCGCGCGAAACCTGCGGCTAAAAAATAGACGCGGATGATTTGAGGCACAAAAAAAACAGCACCGTTTGCGGGCGCTGTTTTTTTGTGCGTAGGGATGATGCGGGGGTTAGAGAATAAACGCCTGCTCCCCGTGCTGGGTTTTGTCGAGGCCGCGCTGCTCTTCCTCCGCGCTTACGCGCATGTCCATGAAAAAGCCGATGGTCTTGAGGATGATAAACGTCATAACCATCGTATAGGCGATAACCGCCAGCGCGCCCAAAAGGTTCGCGGTGAATAGCGCGCTGCTGCCATACAAAAGCCCGTCCGCGCCGGCTTCGTTCACTTCCTTGGTGGCGAAAACGGCCGTCAGGATAGCGCCGAGCAGGCCGCCGATACCGTGGCAGGCGAAAACATCCACGGTGTCATCGGTTTTCAATTTGTGCTTGATAAGCCGCGCGACGAAGTTGCAGGCAATCGCCGTCACCGCGCCGATAGCGAGCGCGGCCTGCAGCGTCACGAAACCTGCGGCTGGCGTGATGGCGACAAGCCCCGCAACCGCGCCAACGGCAGCGCCGATAGCGGTCGGGCGCCCGCCGATGGTCCAGTCGCAGATAATCCAGACCGTCATGGCGGTGGCCGCGGCGAAAACCGTGGTCGCGGCGGCATGTGCGGCCAGCGCATTCGCGCCAAGGGCGGAGCCTGCGTTAAAGCCGAACCAGCCGAACCACAGAAATGCGGTGCCGAGCAAAACCATCGGCGCGCTGAAGCTGTTATTTTCCGCAGGGTTGAAGTTCGTGCGCGGGCCGAAGGTAAGGGCGGCGACCAGTGCGGCGAAGCCCGATGTCATGTGCACGACAAGCCCGCCCGCGAAATCAAGCCCGCCCATTTTGCCAATCCATCCATCGGGACCCCAGACCCAATGGGCGACGGGGACATAAACCAGAAGCGACCATACGGGCATGATGACCAGCCATGCCTTGAAGCGGATACGTTCCGCCACTGCGCCTGTAATCAGCGCGGGGGTAATCATGGCAAAGGTTGCCTGAAACAGCATGAACAGTGTTTGCGGCACGGTGTTTGCGTAAACGGGATGCGGCTCCATGCCCACGCCGTTCAGCATGAACATGTCGAGGTTGCCGATGAAGCCGAAATTATCGCCGGAGAAAACAAGGCTATAACCGCAAACCGCCCACAGAAGCCCGATGATGCCGAGGCAGACGAAGCTTTGGAACTTGGTTGAAACGGCGCTGCGCCGGCTGACCATGCCGCCATAGAAAAAGGCGACACCGGGTGTCATCAAAAGTACAAGTGCCGTGGCCATTACCAGCCATGCGATATCTGCCGCCGCCATGTGCGTTACCCTCGTGTTTATATTGTTTGCTGGAATCGCAGGTTAACGGATTGCGCATTTTGATGCAATGCACAAATTTGTAAAAAATGCAGAGAATCTGTGCTTATTTCGCGGGGTCGGCTTTTTGCGTGCCGCGCAGAACGGCTTTATACATCGCGCGGCCGCAGCCGATACCCGCAGCGCTGCGGTTGATGCCGTCATCCAGCGGAATGACGTAGCCGTAGTGTTTTTTGTCTGCGGAAATCCAGACGTAGATGCCGGTTTTGCCGGTCATGCTATAGGCCTCAACCTCGCCGGTAGCGGCGTTCTTTTCCACCCAGTGGCCGAGGCTGTAATCGCGCGTGCGCGGCGCGGGGGCATAAAGCACGGGCGTATCCGGACATTTCTGCGGGTCAAGGCAAACGGCATGCGCGCCGAGAAGCTCGCTTATTTTCAGCTTTCCGCCCACAACCGCGCGCAGGAATTTCGACAGGTTCTCCGGCCGCATGTGCAGCCCGTCGAACAGGCGCAGACTGTTGAAAATAAAATGGATGGACGGCGCGCGCAGCTGCCCGCCATATTCGTCACGCATGTCACCGTCGCGGTAGGTGCCCAGTTCGAGCTGCATGGCCAGTTGCTGGATGTGTCCGGGGCCATAGTAAAATTCGCCGTCTTTGCCGGTGCGGCTTTTGTGCCCGCCCATATTGCCAAAACAGCTGCCGACCGATGTTGATATATTGCAGCTGCGTGACAGGGGCGCGTTATAGCCGTCGCGCATGGTGAGGGCGGATATTTGCGCATCGTCCAGCTTGCCGCCCGTGCGCTCGGCTATATAGCTGGCGAAGATGAAAGCGGAAACATCATAAAGCGGCACAAAGTCCGTGGGCGACGGCGGCGTGCCGAAAAGGCCGTAATCGCGGGTGATGATTTTCTCCGCATCGCCCACTTCCCAGATGTAGGATTTCAGCGCGGCGCAGCTGCGGTGACGCCACATGATGCGGCGCAGGTCTTTTTCCCATGCGGGTTTGTCGAAAATATTCATCTGCGCGGGGGCGCTGCCGGCAGGCAGCAAAAGCCCCGCGGCCATAACGGCCGCCGCCAGCAGATATGCAAACCGCCCGCGCACCGCGCCTTACTTCGGCGCGAGGCGCACGGCGCCGTCAAGGCGGATGGTTTCGCCATTAATCAGCGCGTTGTCGATGACATGCAGCGCCAGCTTGGCGAATTCTTCCGGCAGGCCAAGGCGTTTGGGGAACAGCGTGGTGGCAATCAGGCTGTCCTGCACTTCTTGCGGCATGCCCAGCAGCATCGGCGTGCCGATAAGCCCGGGGGCGATGGTGACAACGCGCACGCCGAAACGCGCCAGCTCGCGCGCCGCGGGCAGGGTCATGCCCACAATCCCGCCCTTGGAGGCGGAATAGGCGGCCTGGCCGATTTGGCCTTCATACGCCGCAACCGATGCGGTGTTGATAATCACGCCGCGCTCGCCCGTTTCGTTAAGCGTATCGAGCGTGGACATTTCCGCCGCCGCAAGGCGCAGCATGTTGAACGAACCCACAAGGTTCACGCCAATGACTTTGGAGAAAAAGCCGAGGTCATGCGGGCCGTCCTTGCCCACCACGCGCGCGCCGGGGGCGATGCCCGCGCAGTTCATCAAAACGCGTACAGGGCCGTGTGCCGCGCGCGCGGTGGCGAAGGCCGCCTTGGCGCTTTCGTCGCTGGTGACGTCGCATTCAATGCCCAGCCCGCCGATTTCCTTGGCGACGGCTTCGACATTCGCTTTGTTGATGTCGAGCACGGCGACTTTCGCGCCGGCTTTGGCCAGATGGCGCGCAACTTCGGCGCCCATGCCCGAACCGCCACCGGTGACAATGACTGCAAGGCCTTTGATATCCATGATAATGCTCCGTATGCGTTTGTGGTGCGGGGGTTATTCGCCGGCGGGTTCCGCGTCTTTCGCGGCTTCGCCTGTCGCGGCTTCGCCTGTCGCGGTGTCGGCTGGGGCTTCAGCTGAATCTGCGGCGGCTTCGGGCTGCGGCGTTTCCGGTGCGGCGTCTTCGGCGGTTACCGCGTTATCGCCTGCCGCCGTTTCCGCAGCGGCGAGTTTTTCACGCTCGAGCGCGGCGATGAAAGACGCGCGTATGCTTTCGTGCGCATTTTCCGCATCCATCGCTTCTTGCAGCTTCGCTTCGTTTTCCGGCATGGTGGCCAGCACGGCTTCGAATGTCATCAGCGCTTCGGCCAGCGCGCGGGCTTCTTCGTCCGTCGATTTCGACAGCCATTCGCGCGCCTTGCTCACGTTGTGTTCAACGCCGATGCCGCCCATGTAAAGCGTGCCGGCGTAGCCGATGGCCTGCTCGCTGCCGGCGGCGGCGGCTTTCAGCATCAGCTGTGCGCCTTGCGTATCGCTCTGCGCTGTGCCGTCACCCAGAAACGCGGCGCGCGCGGCCAGCAAAAGCTCGTCCGGCGTGCGGGTGTCTGCGGCGGCAATGGCCGCGGAGCTGGCGGCAGGGGTATCTTCCCCGCGGGTCAGAAAGAACGCGGTGCCGGCGATAACCGCCAGCGCCAAAACGGCAGGAAGAAGGAGCGTGCGTTTCATGCAAGTATCCTTGTATTTGTCATGGCCATGAAGTGGCCGGAATTACAGGTTATGGGGTGAACACAGTTATATAAGCGCGCGCGCGTCTTGGCAATCGCCCTTGGCACGGGTTGATGTTCACATAAAAACAAAGGCTTGCCGGATGCGCCCGCCCGCGCTGCGGTGCGCAAAGCATAACCCGCCCGCGTGCGCGGCGGCGTAGCGGCGGTGTGGTTGAACGGCAGGCGGCTTTTCCCTATACTCCCGCCCATCCGCCACTGCGTCCCCGTAGCTCAGCCGGATAGAGCAAGCGTTTCCTAAACGCTAGGTCGTAGGTTCGAATCCTATCGGGGACGCCATTTCACTTGTTGCATTAAACGCACATAAAAACATCATACCGCGTGCTCTTTCCGATGATCTGATGCGATGGTGCGCGAATGCCAACCATCGGTTCGGCATGCATCGGCCATTTCAAAACGACGCGCTTTTTTGCGCAAGACAGCGCCACCTGCATCAATTCCGTCTGGTCCGGATCAACGCCGACAATATCGCGGAGGTCGCGCATTTCTTTTTTGACGAGGGCGCTGTTGTGGCGGGGCGGGTGCATGGGGTCGATGACGATGACCTCGGGGGCGAGGGCGGGGAGCAGTTTGATTGAATCGCCCTGCAATAATGTCATGCGTTCGATGATTTCGGCGTAGCGGCCGCCTTCGGCTTTGGCGCGTGCCATGGCATCGGCCAGGGCGGCATGGATGGCGGCGGAGCGTTCGATGAGCGTAACTTGCGCGCCGAGCGAGGCGAGTAGGAAGGCGTCGCGGCCGAGGCCTGCTGTGGCATCCACAACATGCGGCACGGGACCCTTGCCGAAACCGGCGGCCTTGGGCAGGGCCTGCCTGCGCCCTTCGCCGGCCCGCAAGCGGTGACCGACCGCGCCGCCGACGAAGTCGATGTAAATTTCGGGTTTTTGGTTTTCTTCAGCCGCCATCGTCACGCTCAAAATGGACAAGGAACGGTGAAGGTCATGGGCTGCCCGTTCGGGTGCACAATCCCGAGTTCGCCTGCATGCAGCATCAGGCGGTCCGCTGCGGCAAGCGCATCGCCTGCCGCATAAAATTTATCGCCGAGGATGGGGTGGCCGATGGATTGCATGTGCACGCGCAGTTGATGCGTGCGTCCCGTTAGCGGAATAAGCGTGACGCGCGTCGCGGGCATCGGCAAACGTTCGACCACGCGCCATTCCGTTTGCGACGGACGGCCGTTGTCATGATCGACGCGGTGCAACGGTTTATTGTCGGCATCTCCCGCGAGCGGCAGGTCAATGAAGCCCGCATCTTCGGCAAGATGTCCCCAGACAATGGCGGTATACGATTTTTTTGTTGTGCGGCTTTCAAACTGCGGCCCGATGAAGGAATGCGCTTTTTTGTTGAGACCCATCAGCACAATGCCCGAAGTATCCTTGTCGAGCCTGTTGATGAGATGCGCCTGTGGAAACGTTTCGCGTACGCGCATGATGAGACTATCGAACAGAGCGGGGTCGCGTCCTGGCACGGACAACAGGCCGCTCGGCTTATCCAGCACCAGAATATCGTCATCGCGGTGAACGATGGACGTATAAGGCTCGCGCGGCGGGTTATAGGTTAAATTCGACAATCTGGGCGGCATGTACACTTGATAGCACGATTCAAAAGAATAATCAGTCGCATTTCTTTGGCAAATGCGGGCGCCGCTCCGGCGCTGAAATAGCCATGGCGGGCATTGAGAGGCCTAGTATGTAAGTATTGTCATGCTTAATGTTCCCCCTCGCCTCACCGCGGCAGGTCGATGGTGTCGGGGGTGTGTAGCATGAAGGCGGCAATGGGGCCGCTGCGCATGGGCAGGGTGAGGGTGTCGCCGGTGCGGGTTTCGTCGAATTTTTTCTCGGTCACGAATACGGTATGCGGTCCGCTCAGCGTTTGTTCGCCGACGCGTGCGTTATCAAATGAAACATGCAGCCTGTATATCAAAAAACTTTTTCCGCCGCGCGGTGTGCGGCGCAGGCGGGATTTTTCAATCACTTCGGCGGATACGGTGTAAACATCCGGCGCGGCCAGCCGCATGTTGACGGCGTGCGGCAGGGTGCTGAGTGCCACGCAGGCCAGCATGCCGCCCAAAATCGGCAGCGTCAGCATTTTATTATTCTCTGCGCGCCATACGCGCGGCAGGGCAAGAAGCAGGATAATGAAATTGCAGGCCAGCGCGGCACTGGCGATGCTGTAAAAACTGCTGTCGGGGGCGTATTTGATATTCGCATAGGGCTCTTGCAGCGTGGGCATCATAAAGGCCGTGCCGATTGCCCAGCCGATAATCAGAATAAAGGTGATTGTTTTTTCGCTTTTGAAGTCCAGGCGTTTGCGCGCGTTCACGTCTGCCGCTTTCCTTTTTTATTTGTCAATGTGGCGTGCGTCAGCCTTGCGGCTTTGGCGTGTGTTTCAGCACGGGCACGAAGGTGATTTGCCCTTGCGCCAGCACATGTTTGCGCACTTCGCCCATTTTGACCAGCACCTGCGCGAGTTTTTGGGGGCCGAGGTCCTTGATGACGCCATCGGTGTCCATCAGGCTTTCGCCGCAGCATTCTGCGGGGCCGTGGGCGAGGTCTTTGCGGCCGACGATGGCCGCGGTGATGTCTTCGGCCGACAGGCTCGGCATCATCATGCCGCGCGGCAGGGGCTGGAGGAAATCCGGCGCGGCGCCTTCCTTGGGCGCGGGGCGGGCGGGGGTTGCGACGATATCGGCAAGGCTGTCATTGATGCGCGCGAATTTCGCGAAGACCTGCACCAATGTGCCCTTCTGGTGTACGCTGATACCGGCGAGTTTGTATTTGTCGCCTTGAATAACGTCATCTGCGGCTGCGGGCGCGCCTTGGGAGAAATAGGGCATCGTCGAAAACTCCGGAATATAAAGGAAGATGCCGCACGCTAGGCCGGATTGCGGCGGCTGTCAATCTTATGGCTATCCCCTTGAAAGCGCATGCCCCTTCGTAAAAGGGCGGACGCGGGGCGCGCAATGCCCTATATTAAAAAGGCACAAGCAAGGGGGATACCATGCGCCGTTTTTTTCAGGTTTTTCTGGCCGCGTTTTTTTGTCTAGCGCTGCCCGCCGCCGCACAGGCGGACAGGATAGAACCTGCGCCGCAAACCGTGCGCGCGGTTTTTGCAGGCGGCTGTTTCTGGTGCATGGAATCGGAGTTTGACTCTCAAGCAGGGGTTATCAGCGTCACCTCCGGTTATATGGGTGGCAGCGCCGAAACGGCGACCTACAAACAGGTATCGACAGGCAACACGGGGCACCTTGAAGTGGTCGAGGTTGTATTCGACCCCGCGCAGGTAAGCTACGAAACGCTTCTCAATATTTTCTGGAGCAACGTTGACCCCTTCGATGCCGAAGGCCAGTTCTGCGACAAGGGCAGCCAGTATGCGGCGGGCATTTTTTATCACGGCGATGCGCAGAAGGAAGCAGCCGAAGCCTCCCTCGCGGCGGTGGAGAAAAAACTGGGCAAGAAGGTCGCTACCTTCATCCGCGCGGCCATGCCGTTTTACGCGGCGGAGGAGTATCATCAGGAATACTACAAAAAGAATGCGTTTTCGTATAAAACCTACCGCATCGGCTGCGGCCGCGACCGCAGGCTGGACGCCGTCTGGGGCGATACAAAAGAAAAAGAGCAGGAATAAAATGGATACGATTAGCTGGCAGGATTTTATGAAGGTCGGCCTTCATTTCGGCACGATTGTCGAGGCGGAGGTGTTTGCCGAAGCGCGCAAACCTGCCTATAAACTCAAAATCGATTTCGGGCCGGAGATTGGCCTGCGCAAATCGTCGTCGCAAATCACCGCGCGCTACACGCCCGAAGAGCTGATAGGCCGGCAGGTGCTTTGCGTTGTCAATTTTCCGCCCAAGCAAATAGGACCGCTGATGTCCGAGGTCTTGACCACCGGCGTTGACGATGCGGAGGGGAAAACCGTGCTGGTTTTCGCCGACGGCAAAGTCGAAAACGGCGCGCGGCTGCTGTAGGGCGCTTTGATTTGACTCGCTGACGCGCGGTGTTTGGTGTACAACCCTGCTGACACCGCAGGAGACGGCTTCATGAAACAACATCTCAGCCGATTTATACGCAAAACCCTGATGCCGGACGAGCGCGTGCTGGCCGAGGCGCGGTTTCATGTGTTCTATGTTTTCTATGCTTTTTTATCCTGCGCGTTTTGCGTGGCGATGGGGGCGGGGCTTCAATATGCGCTCGGCCGTTACATGCCCCTGCACGGCATGGGGGTATGGCCGTTTGTGTCGCTGTGCGGTATCGGCCTTTGGGTTCTTCTGGTGATGCTGTTGAAACGCTGGACGACGGAGATTTTTCTGACCGACAGGCGTCTGCTTTACAAACAGGGATTTTTTCTGGTCAAGGTGGCGGAGGCCGATATCGAACAGCTGGCCTCCGACCATGTGGAACAATCGCTGCTCGGCCGCATGATGGATTATGGCGCGCTCAGAATCCGCTGCATCGAAGCAAACGATTTTTGCCTGCCGCCTATCGCGCGGCCTTACGAATTCCGCAACGATGTGGAGCGCGCGAAACAGGCCTACCGCGAGCGTTATATGCACGCCGAGGTGCGTTACCGCCGGCATGACCAGCACTAGCCTTTGTTTTTACTGGGGAAAAATATATTTTTAACGCCGCAGGAACTGCCGCGGCTGGCGCGTGTTATACTTAAAGAAGCATCCCCGAGGAGTAATGCCATGCGCGCCTGTATGTTTTCTGCCGCTTTTGCCGCCGTGATGACGGTTTTTCTGGCGCTGCCCGCCGCCGCGCAAAATACTTCGACCGACCAGCAGCACTCGCCCGTGTTTTCGGGGATTGCGAATATGGTGGGCGGCACGTCCGGCAGCAGCACCAAGGCGGCCGCGCCTGAAGCCGAAAAAGAAAAACGCCCCCGCACGCGCGAGGAATACCGCGCCGCACGCGAAGCCCGCAAGGAAGCGGAACGCCTCGGCCTCGACAAGCCCTTGCCGGAAGATATGTTTTTCGACCAAAGCACGGGGCAGTATAAAAAAGTCATTCAGGGAAAGTCGGGCGGCAGCTATATCACCTCCACCACCTGCTATGAAATTGCGCATCAGGGCGGCGGCACACGCGTCTTCCGTCCCGTGGCCTGCATCATGCCGGCCAAAAAGGATAAATAAAATTCTCGCGCATTTATTTCGAAAACAGGCGCCCTTTGCGGCGCCTGTTTCTTTTGGGGCGCTTTTGCGCTAGCATCCCTGCGCATTCTCGAAAAACGCAAAAGGAAACATCATGCAAAACGCAGCGACGGCGGCGGCTCTGCCCCTTGAAGAGTGGCAAAACAAATTCGAGCAAAAAGCCGTGCAGCTTTATCCTCCCTCCGACCCCTCGCATGACATTTTGCACATCCGCCGTGTCGTGCGCATGGCGCGCAAACTGGCAGCGGCAGAGGGGGCGGATATCCGCGTGGTTGAACCGGCTGCGTGGTTTCACGATTGCGTGATTGTCGCCAAGAACGACCCGCGGCGGGCGGAGGCCTCGCGCCTTTCCGCCGATGCGGCCATCGGGATGCTGCGCGATATGGGCTACGACGCCGCGCTGTTCGATGCCATTCATCACGCGATTGCTGCCCATAGCTACAGCGCCGCCATCACGCCCGAAACGGCGGAGGCGAAAATCGTGCAGGATGCCGACCGGCTGGACGGCCTTGGCGCTATCGGGATTGCGCGCTGCTTTACCGTCGGGGCGCTGCTCTCGCGCCCGTTTTATCAGGACGGCGACATTCTGGCCGCGCGCCGCGCGCCCGATGACAAGGTGCAGACCATCGACCATTTTTTTGTCAAACTGTTCAAAACGGTGGATACCCTGCAAACCACCGCCGGCCGCGCCGAAGGGGCGCGCCGCGCCGCCTTTATGCGCGACTATCTGGCGCGTTTCGCCGCCGAAGCCGGCGAGGATGCGGGGAACTAAGCGCGCTTCTATGCATTTATGCGGCCAAGAGTGCTTGATTTAAATGTCTGTGCGCGCTTATATCTGAAACAGATTTTCACCCCTTGCCGGAGAGACCGACATGAAAAACATCCTGAAATTCACCCTGCTGGCGCTGGTTGCCTTCGCCATGGGCGCGGCGCTGGCCTGGTTCCAGTCGCGCCAGAACGCCCCTGCGCCTGTTGCGGTCGAGCTGACCGAACAGCAGCAGCAAGCCCTCGACATCAAGCCCGCCCCGGTGGGCGAGCGCCCGCGCGACAGCGTGGTCGAGGGGGCGCCCGACATGCCGGATGCGCTTGATAGCCTCTATGCTGATGGCGATGCGGAAAAAGCCGCCGCCGCCGAAGAGGGCACAGCGGAAGCCGCGCCTGAAGCTGCACCTGAAGCCGCAGCCGAAACGCAAGCGGCAGACGCCGCACCCGCTGCACCCGAAGGGCAGAAAGTGGCCGGCTCCAGCGTGGGCGGCACGTTCAGCATGACCGACCAAAACGGCAACGCCGTCACGGAGAAATCATGGCCGGGCAAGAAGAAGCTCGTGTTCTTCGGCTTTACGCACTGCCCCGACATTTGCCCCGCGGCGCTGGATAAAATCGGCGCGGCGCTGAAGGAAATGGGCGCGGATGCCGATAAAATCCAGCCGATTTTCGTCACCACCGACCCCAAGCGCGACACGTCTGCCCGCCTGAAAGAATATCTGGCGGACTATGACAGCCGCGTGGTCGGTCTGACGGGGACGGATGCGCAGGTGGAGCACATCAAGGGTATCTACAAAGTCTATGCGGCCATTGCCGAAGGCGGGGATGCCGATAACTATCTGATGGACCATTCGGGCTATATCTACCTGATGTCCGAAGATGACGCGCTTCTGGAAATTTTCGGCAGTGATTCTACCGCCGAAACGATTGTTCAGAAGTCGGCCGCCCATCTGAAGTAATTTCGTGATTACGAAAAACAAAACCGCCCGCCACACATGGCCGGGCGGTTTTGTTTTGGGCGATTTCGGCCTGTGGTTTCAAGGGGCGGGGGCGGCAGGCCGTTTTCGCCCCCTTTTTTAAGGAATGGCGCGGGATTCAGTTGCATCGCGCGGGCGAGTCATGTTAAATCCCCGCACGAAAGACGTAGATAAGTACCGCGCACGCGCAAAAACGTGATTTTTTGAAAGGGGTTGACAGTGGCTTCCCGCACAGGAAACCAGGACACCGCAAAACGCTACGCCACCGCCTTTTTCGAGTTGGCGAAAGAACAGTCGCAGCTCGATGTCATCGGCCGCGACATGCAAACTCTCGATGCACTGCTGGATGCGGGCGGCGAGATTCTCTCCTTCATGCATAACCCGACGCTGCGCCGCGAAGCGCAGGCAGAGGCTCTCAGCGCGCTTGCCGCGCATCTGAAGCTGTCGCCTGCCAGCACACAGCTGCTCGGCACGCTGGCGCTCAAACGCCGTCTGGACATTCTCGCGCTCGTTATCGACGCCGTGCAGGCCATGATTGCCGCGCACAAGGGCGAGGTGACGGCCGATGTCACCGCCGCACAGGCGCTGGAACAGGGGCAGATTGACCGCATCGCCGCCAACCTGAAAAAAGCCATCGGCGCTGATGTCAAGGTCAAGCTGCACGTTGACCCGTCCATCATGGGCGGTTTGATTATCCGTGTCGGCTCCCGCCTTATCGACAGTTCCGTCAAGACCAAGCTCGAGCGCCTGCACCGCGCGCTCAAAAGCAGCAACAACACATCCGATCAAAAGAAAATGAAAGAGGTAGCGTAATCATGGAAATCCGCGCAGCTGAAATCTCCGCCATCCTGAAAAGCCAGATTGAAAAATTCGGCGCCGAGGCAGATGTTGCCGAAGTGGGTCAGGTCGTTTCCGTCGGTGACGGCGTTGCCCGCGTTTACGGCCTCGACAACGTCAAAGCCGGCGAGATGGTTGAATTCTCGAACGGCATTAAAGGTATGGCGCTGAACCTTGAAACCGACAACGTCGGTGTGGTTATTTTCGGCGACGACCGCGACATTAAAGAAGGTGACACCGTCCGCCAGACCGGCGAAATCGTGTCCGTTCCCGTCGGCAAAGAGCTGCTCGGCCGCGTTGTTGACGCGCTTGGCAACCCTATCGACGGCAAAGGCCCGCTGAAGGCGAAAGAAATCCGCCGCGTGGACGTGAAAGCGCCCGGCATTATTGCGCGTAAATCGGTACACGAGCCGATGCAGACGGGTATCAAGGCGCTCGACGTTCTCGTTCCCATCGGCCGCGGCCAGCGCGAACTTATCATCGGCGACCGCCAGACCGGTAAAACGGCCATCGCTGTCGATACCATCCTGAGCCAAAAAGAAATCAACAAGGGCACGGACGAAAGCAAGAAGCTGTACTGCGTTTATGTCGCTGTCGGCCAAAAACGCTCCACCGTTGCGCAGCTCGTCAAAACGCTGGAAGAAAACGGCGCGATGGAATACTCCATCGTCGTTGCCGCAACCGCGTCCGAACCGGCGCCGCTGCAATACCTCGCGCCCTACACGGGCTGCACCATGGGGGAATACTTCCGCGACAACGGCATGCACGGCCTCATCGTTTACGATGACCTGTCCAAACAGGCTGTTGCCTACCGCCAGATGTCGCTGCTGCTGCGCCGCCCGCCGGGCCGCGAAGCATATCCTGGCGACGTATTCTATCTGCACTCCCGCCTGCTGGAGCGCGCAGCGAAGCTGAGCGACGATATGGGCGCGGGCTCGCTGACCGCCCTGCCGGTTATCGAAACGCAGGCAGGCGACGTTTCCGCCTACATCCCGACCAACGTGATTTCCATCACCGACGGCCAGATCTTCCT
>DDBY01000101.1:0-217 GCA_002334985.1 Micavibrio sp. UBA2020 | reverse complement strand
CGGCCAGATCTTCCTTGAAACCGGTCTTTTCTACAAAGGCATCCGTCCGGCGATTTCGGTCGGTCTGTCGGTTTCGCGCGTTGGTTCCGCCGCGCAGACCAAAGCGATGAAACAGGTTGCGGGTACGATTAAGCTCGACCTCGCCCAGTTCCGCGAGATGGAAGCTTTCGCGCAGTTCGCCTCCGACCTCGATGCCTCGACCCAGAAACTTCTGGCG
>DDBY01000013.1:2699-11044 GCA_002334985.1 Micavibrio sp. UBA2020 | reverse complement strand
TATTTATCGCAGCGCGAGCATGGGGGCGTGACATTTGTTAGCTATGCGGAGCAGGCGGAGCGGCTGAAGCCCGGCCTGGTCATTGAAATGCTCTATGAAAGTCTGCCCAAGCATCTGCCCGACGAAAAACGCCTGTCGCAAAAGTTCTTCAAGGCGATGTGCGATAATAGCCTTTCGCCGTGGCTGCGGATTGTCAAAATGGAAGTTTCCGACCCGCGGCTTTTGCAATCCGAAGAATTCATGAAAACCTTCAATTCCCTGCGCGCGGTTTACAAAAGCCCGCCGCGCGAAAACCCCGCCCGCAGCGCCGTGCCAGCGGTCAAACCTGCGGTTTGGGGGAGTTGATGAAGGTTATTTTCTGCGAATAGAGACTTTATTGTTTTCTTTGCGTACTTCAAAGCAGCCCGCTTTTTCTACCAGCGCGCTGAGGTTTTTTTGCCCATAGCTTCTCGGGTCAAAGTCGGATGCCAGCTTCTCAAGGTGAGAGCCGACCTCGCTCAGATTCCCCCATTCGCCAGCTTCGTCAACGGATAGTTCAAGTGCCTTAATTAACAATGGAGCAGCCTTGCTCGGCGGGTGTCTTTCGTTGGGCTTTCCTTGCTGGTTTTCATCTTTTTCATTCTTCAGGTTTTCCGTGTAGATAAAGCGCGAGCATGCTTGGCGGAAGCTTTCGGGGGTCTTTTCCTCGCCAAAACCATACACAGCGACGCCTTCTTCGCGGATGCGTGATGAAAGGCGCGTGAAATCACTATCTGATGAAACAAGGCAAAAGCCGTCAAAGCCGCCTTTGTGCAATAAGTCCATAGCATCGATAACCAGCGCAATGTCTGACGCGTTTTTTCCCTTGGTATAAGCGTACTGTTGGTGGGGGATGAGTGCGTGTTTCATCAGGATGTCGGCCCAGCCTTTAATGCGAGGCGATGAAAAGTCGCCATAAATCCGCCGTACACCGGCCTCACCAAGCTTGGCGATTTCATCGAATAAAGCTTCGGCTATGTGTGGGGAGGCGTTGTCTGCATCAATGAAGACGGCAAGGCGGGCTATATTTCTTTGAAGTGTCATTTTTAGCTCCTATGGACTTAGAAAATCATAGAAGGCTAAGCGGGAGATGAAAATGATATATTCCGGGCGTGATTCCGTGAAATGAACTCCCTTGGACGGCGGGGGTGGATTTTTGTATAAAGGAAGCACCCATCCACGTCCGCATCACACAGGCCGAAAATGAGCGAACAAACAGTCCTATACAGCGTCGCAGGCGGCATCGCCACGATAACGCTGAACCGTCCGGAACTTCACAACGCCTTCAACGAAATCGTGATTGGGGAGCTGACGCGCCTGTTTGAAAAAGCGGGCGAAGACAAATCCGTGCGCGCTGTCGTGCTGCGCGGGGAGGGGAAAAGCTTTTCCGCCGGTGGCGACCTCAACTGGATGCGCCGCATGGCCGATTACACATACCAGCAAAACGTGAATGATGCGATGCGCCTCGGCACGCTTTTGAAAACTATCAACACGCTGCCCAAGCCGACGCTTGCGCTGGTGCAGGGCAATGCTTTTGGTGGCGGCGTCGGCCTCACGGCCTGCTGCGATATTGCAATTGCCGAAGAAGGCGCGCAGTTCTGCCTGTCCGAAGTGCGCATCGGGCTTATCCCCAGCATCATCGCGCCGTATGTCATGGCGGCAATGGGCTCGCGTCAGGCGCGGCGCTATTTCCTGACGGCGGAGCGTTTCGATGCGCATACGGCCGCGCGCATCGGTCTTGTGCATGACGTTTGCGAAAAAGGCGGGCTTGACGCCGCGCGCGATAAAATCGTGGCCGCTATTCTGGATGGCGCGCCGCAAGCGCAAAAGCGCGGCAAGAAAGTCATTCTTGGCATCGCGGGGCGCGCGATTGACGAGGAAATGATTAAATTCACCGTGGAGCAAATCGCCGAAGCGCGCGCGTCCGATGAAGGTAAAGATGGCCTTAGCGCCTTTTTGAACAAAACAGAGCCCAGCTGGCGTGCCAAAGCCTGATACCTGCATATTTTATTTAAACGAGAGGAATTTCTATGACCGACCTGACGCTTGAACAGCCGCCGCAGCCCGAACAACCCCCGCAGCCGGAAACGGCGCCAGCCACCGGCGGGCGTGTGACGGTCAAGGCAAACCGCCTTGGCTACAGCGGGCAGGTCGGTGCGGTTTACCGCGTCTGGTTTTTGAATATTTTCCTCTCGATGATTACGCTCGGTATTTACAGTTTTTGGGGCAAGACGCGCATGCGCCGCTACCTCACGGGTTGTTTCCGCCTCGGCGGGGATACGTTCGAATATACCGGCACGGGGAAAGAGCTTTTTACAGGGTTTGCCAAAGCATCGCCTGTGATTATTCTTCTTTATGTGGCTGCAAGATTTTTGCCGCCGCTGTTTGTGCCGGTTATCTATTTGCCGATTATTTATCTCATCCCTGTCGCGATTTTTATGTCGATGCGCTACCGCCTGAACCGCGTGACATGGCGCGGTATCCGTGCGCGTCTGACGGGCAGCCCGTTCCGCTTTGGCGGTTTTGCGCTGTGGCGTATGTTCCTGAACGTGATTTCCTTCGGCATTCTCATTCCGGCATCCGATATCGCAACATACGGCTACATGGCCAACCGCGCGGGTATCGGCAATCTCCGCGCCAGTTTTGACGGTAAATCTTCCGCGCTGGTGGCAACGCATGTGATTACCCTGATTATTTCTGTTGCGATTTTTGCGGCTGCGGCAGGTATCAGTTTTGCCCTTACTATAGCGGCCGCGGGCGCGGGTGCGGGCGGGGAGGCGATTGCCGCCGCCGCCAGTGGCACGGCTGTCATCGCCTTTCTGGTCGCGGGTGTGCTTGTCATGCTGGTGCGCAGTTTTTATCAGGCCGCCTTGATGCGCGAGAAAATGCGCGGGCTGACGCTGGGCAGTATCCGCTTCAAATGCACCGCAACGGGCATGGATGTGCTGAAGCTGCGCCTTGGCAACCTTTTGCTTTTGGTCTTCACGCTTGGTCTTGCCATGCCTGTGGTCATTCAGCGCCGTATGAAATTCACGGCGGCGCATCTGATTGTCGGCGGCGACCTTGACAGCGCAGACCTGATGCAGGCGGCGCGCGAAAAAGGCGCGGTGGGCGAAGGTCTCGACGACCTGTTCGGCATCGATACAGATATCGGGCTTGGCTAAGCGCAATGGCATTGCAAGCCCGCTATTTCGACGGTATGCGCTCGCGCCCCTATACGGTGGCGCTGGCGGTGTCGGAAACGTCGATGCGTCTGACGCCGGATGACGGTTCCGCCGCTGTTATCTGGAAGTTCGAAGACATCGTCATCCTTGATAAGTATGACAGCGACCACCCCGCGCGGCTGAGCGTCCGGCATACGCCCGATGCGCGGCTGATGATTGAAAGCGCGGCGGCGTGGAAAGCTGTTGCCCCATACCTGCAAACCGCGCATGACCACAGCCCGCGCCTGTCGGGGGCCTGGGGCACGCTGGTGCTTTATGCCGTTTTGGCGGTGATGGTGGTCGGTCTTGCGGTTTACTATGTGCCGCGCTATGCCGCCAATCTGGCGTCTTTGGTGCCGGACAGCGCCGCGCGCAGCCTTGGGGAGCGGGTGATTGCCGCCAATTTTGACAACCCCGTCTGCGTGGATGAAAAAGGCAGCGCGGCTTTCGCCAAGATGCTGTCGCGTATCGGCACGGGGCTTGAAAAACCGCTGCGCTACACCCCGATGGTCGTTAAAGACGAAATGACCAATGCCGTCGCCGCCCCCGGTGATTACGTTGTGGTTTTAAAGGGGCTTATCGATGACGTTAAAAGTCCCGAAGAAATGGCGGGCGTGGTTGCGCATGAACTTGGGCATGTGCATTACAACCACCCGCTGCGCGGGATGATGCGCTATCTGGGGTTCAGTTTTCTGGTCAGCATGATGGTCGGGGATAGCACGGTGCTGGACGCCGCAGGCACCTTGAGCGCCCTCAGCTTCGGGCGCGAAGACGAAGCGGCAGCGGATGATTTCGCCATCGCCGCGCTGACCCGCGCCGGGCTTGACGGCCGCCGTTTTGCCGAATTTTTTGAACGCCACGGGGGCTTCAGCATCGAGGTCAAAACGCCCGATGCCAAAAACAAAAATGCCCCCGAAGCCGGGGGGCATAAAGACAAGCCTAAAAACAAAGACAGCGCGCGGGCGGAAAAGGTGATGGAATATTTTTCGTCCCACCCCGCCAGCAGCGACCGCGCCGCGAAAATCCGCGCTGCGGCCAAGCCTGCGCCCGCAGGCGCCGCACCGCTGCTGACGCCGCAAGAATGGCAGGATTTGCAAAAGATTTGCAGTAAGACCCAGCCGATGGACGCATGGCTGGCCGCACAGGAAGGACAAAAGCCGTGAGCAAAATCACCGATTTCAAAGCCTATCAGCAAGAAGCCATGAAAACGCGGATTTATCCGGCGGAGGATAATCTGGTTTATTCAGCCCTCGGCCTTGCCGGCGAAGCGGGGGAGCTTGCGAACAAGGTCAAGAAAATCATTCGCGGCGACCATAACCGCGATGAACTGTTTGCCGGCATCAAGGGCGAAATGGGCGATGTGCTCTGGTACCTTGCCGCGCTGGCTGAAGACATCGGCGTTGACCTTGCCGACATCGCGCAGGAAAACATCGATAAAATCAAAAGCCGCCAGTCGCGCGGCGAAATCCGCGGCGCGGGCGATAACAGGTAATCTTCGGGGATGGGTTAAACGCCGGGCGCTTTGGGCGGTTTGACGGGCATACCGTGCAGCAAGCCCTGCTTGCGCGTCTGCTCGTTCATATCGAACAGCGCCATGCGCACGCGGTCCCAATAGGGGCCGTTGAGCAGCACGGGCTCTTTGCCGTTCATGATGACCTGTTCCATCAGATAGGGCGCCATGTATTTGTCGGCGACGCGGCCGGAGAAATAACCAAGCTCCCCCGACAGGATTTTTTCGGCAATGGGGCGCAGCGCCAGTTCAGCGCCGCGGCGCTTGAATTCCGCTTCGTCAAATGCTGTGAAGGTCTGTGCGATATTCTGCACGGTTTTTTCGTGCGGTGAGGCTTCGGACGCGATGCGTGCGGCCAGTTGCACGGCCTGACTTGCATTGATGCCGGAGAGGTCGTTGTTTTCTGCCAGCTCCGCCAGTTTGTCGAGGCCGAAGCTGGTGAAATGCGATACCGCGCCGACTTCCAGTAAATCTTTGGTGCGTTGCCACGACAGCGTTTCAATATCCATGAAGGAGCCTGCGAAACGGCTGATATGGCGCAGCCCCGCATAAACATCCGCGCCGGTTTCTGCATGGATGATTTCGGTCAGCGAAAAACGGTTGCCGTAGTAATACCCGCCCTCAACCAGCATGTGGCCCAGTTCATGGTCCATGATGCCGACGATGTTCTTGAGGTTGTCGCGCACGGGGTCGGCAAACATCTGCATGTGTTTGGGGCCGTTATAGACTAGAATGGCAAGATTGCGGCTGCCGTCGAAATGCGCGACCGACGTGCCGCTGTCTTTATAGGCGCTGTAAAGTCCGCCGAGATAGTCATCGAGCGCGGCCTTGTCCTTGAAGCCCGCTTTTTCAAGCGAGATGTCCATGTGCACGCGCGCTTCGGGGATATTCAGGATGGCGAAATGGCCGGAAATTTCCGGCAACTCCCGCTTGGTTTCGCGTACGAATGCGTTGAAAACGCCGGAGAGGGATTTTCTCTCGACGGCTTCTGCAACCGTTTCATTGGCAAAATTGTCGGCAGGCGCAGTCATATATATGATTCCCCGTTTGAAACAATATTATACATAAACGATTAACAATTGGCAAACAAGGGGTTTGCCGGCGGGCAGGGTCGGGGAAGGCTTAGGAAATGGTCAGTTTGAACGGCTTGGCCGCAGCCGCGGGGGTGTTTTGGTCGGTGGACTGTTTTTCGCACAGGCTGTCCACATTTTGGCGCCATTCCGAAATCAGACTTTGGATGCCGAAGGCGGCAGCGCGGGATTCGAACCTGTCGGTCATGTCCTGGCGCGTCTGTGCATCAAGGCGCAGGGTGACGCCGTTAATCTCGACACCTTCGGGGTGCAGCAGCGGACGGAAAACGGTAAGCCCGACCTGAAACGCGAAGCGCTCTTCAGTCGCAAGGGCGGTTTCCGCAAAGCGCATCAGCTTTTTCTGCGTATCTTCGTCGATGGGAAACAATTCGCCGCGTCCGCGGAAACGGCCGTAGATATAACGCGCGTTGTCAATCGCTTCGTCATCCGGCGCATGCGCTTGCGCATAGGCTTCGGCCTGCTGTGCAAGGCTGCCTTGCGCCTGCGGCTTGCCTTGCAGATTGTCCGCGACAATCGCTTCGATACTGGTGGAGCTCATGTGCACGGGCACGCCCGATGCAACGAAGCGGTAAGCGCGCGCCCAGCTGTTGACCAGCGGTAGCAGCACGTCATGTTTGTTGTCTTGCAGGTGCGCAAGGGTGGCAAAACCATCGGCAGCGTTTTCAGGATATGGTTTGCCCTTGGGCATCGGCCCGTGCGCGTCTTTGACGACCAGATGGCCGAGTTCATGATGGAAGGCGAAGGACTGTGCCTGTGCGCGCGGCACGCTGGACGAAAGGCTTTCCACGAAATGGTCATCCGGCTTGTAAATCAGGCTGCGCATGCCAAGCGGGCGCTCTTTTTGAAAAGCGTAGGAGCTGTCCTGCTGCTCGGCCTGCGCGATGCGCGCGCGGCGCTCAAGCGCATGGGCGCCCAGAAAGGCGACAAGCTTCGCCTGCCACCCGCCGATTTTTTGTTCGGGCGCGGCGGTATTCACAAAAATGGTGCTGGTGCGCAGCTGGGGGAAGTTTTCAAGCGCACGCTGGCTGGCGCCCGCGAAATCGAAAAATCGCGACGTTTCGGCATTTGCCGGTTTTTCAGCCTGCGGGTCTTCGGTGGCCATAAGCTTTCCGTTTGTTTTCACGCCCTATGTTATACATAAACTGTCAAGAAAGCCAGAATGTCGCGCCGCCGCAGGCGATGGCCATAAAAAGCCGATAGTATTCAGCGCCTTAAATATCCGCGCCAGCGTCTATAACATTGATATGCGGCGGGGTAGGCTTTATAGTCTTTGCGTGCTGACATCAAAAGGACCCGCCGCGTGACAATTAGAAAAGTTCTTGTCGCCAACCGTGGAGAAATCGCCTGCCGCATCATGCGCACCTGCCGCGAGATGGGGATTGCCACCGTTGCCGTTTATTCCGAAGCCGACAGCGCCGCGCTGCACGCCGATATGGCGGACGAAGCCGTGTTGATAGGCCCGCCGGCTGCACGCGAAAGTTATCTGGATATCGCCAAAATCATCGATGCCGCCAAAAAGACGGGGGCGGATGCCATTCACCCCGGATACGGGTTTTTGTCCGAAAACGAAGATTTCGCCGAAGCGGTCGCCAAAGCTGGCCTCGTCTTTATAGGCCCGCCCGTGCCTGCTATCCGCGCCATGGGCGGCAAATCCGAAGCGAAGGCTTTGATGGAAAAAGCGGGCGTGCCCTTGGTGCCCGGCTATCACGGCGACAAGCAGGATGAAAAGTTTCTGGCGGCGGAGGCGGATAAAATCGGCTACCCGCTGCTTATCAAGGCATCCGCCGGTGGCGGGGGCAAGGGCATGCGCGTGGTTGAAAACGCGGCGCAGTTCAGCGAAGCCCTTGCGGGGGCGAAGCGCGAGGCGCTGGCCGCTTTCAGCGATGAACATGTGCTCATCGAAAAATACCTGACGCGGCCGCGCCATGTCGAAATTCAGGTTTTTGCCGATAACGCGGGCAATACGGTTTATTTGTTCGAACGTGACTGTTCCATCCAGCGGCGCCATCAGAAGGTGATTGAAGAAGCGCCTGCGCCGGGGCTTCCCGCAGATATTCGCGCCAAAATGGGCGCCGCCGCCGTGGCCGCCGCCAAGGCGATTGGCTATGCGGGGGCAGGGACGGTTGAGTTTTTGCTCGATACCGACGGTTCTTTCTATTTCATGGAAATGAACACGCGTTTGCAGGTCGAACATCCGGTCACAGAAATGATTACGGGGCTTGACCTCGTTGCGCTGCAAATCAGCGTGGCCGAGGGGCAGGAGCTGCCGTTCGCGCAAAAAGATCTTGCCATCGATGGCCATGCAATCGAAGTGCGTCTTTATGCCGAAGACCCCGCCAATAACTTTCTGCCCGGTGCGGGGCAGATACAGTATTTATCCTTCCCGCTGCAAAGCGAGGCGGTGCGCGTGGATACCGGCGTGCGCGAAGCGCCCTTTGGCGATGGCGACGTGATTTCCATTCACTATGACCCCATGATTGCCAAAATCATCGTGCATGGCAAAGACAGGGCGGAGGCGATTGA
>DDBY01000013.1:0-2345 GCA_002334985.1 Micavibrio sp. UBA2020 | reverse complement strand
GCCGCGGCGGATTTGGATACGCGGTTTATCGAACGGCATGGCGATACCTTGCTGCCCAAACAGAAAAAACCTGCGGACGGGGCGCTTCTGGCACTCTGCGCACTCGGTGTTCTCAAGCTGCGGGATGATGAAATACCGGATGCGCGCCTTGTGCAGGCGGACCCGACATCGCCGTGGCATGACCGCGGCGCGTGGCGCATCGGCGGGGCGGACAGCGAAACGCTGCGCTTTAGCGACGCGGCGGGGGATTATGCCGTGACGGCACTTTTCGATGCGGGGGCGGATGCGCCCTTGCTGGCGCTGCCGGATGGGGCGCGCGTGGCCACGCGTTTTGCGCCAGCTGCCGAAGACATGGGGTTTTATGCGCTGATAGACGGGGCAGAGCATCACGCCGTGGTGCTGCGCGACGGGCGCAAGCTGTCGGTGCTGTCTGACAATCTGCATGCCGAAATAACATGGCATGATCCGCTGGCGGTGGATGCGGCAGAGGATGACCACGCCGGACGTCTGACCGCGCCCATGCCGGGCAAGGTGGTGGCCGTGCGCGTGCAGCTGGGCGACGCCGTGAAAAAAGGCCAGCCGCTGGTGATTGTGGAGGCGATGAAGATGGAACACACCATCGTTGCGCCCGCCGACGGCAAAGTGGCCGCCATCAACGCCAATATCGGCGAGCAGGTGGACGAAAAACGTGAATTGATAGCATTGGAGTAAAAACGCCGATGGATATGGAAGGCATCGATATCATCATTCGCTCCCTGCGCGAAAAGTTGCCGATAGAAGCGGTGGGGTTCGTTTTGGGCGCGGGCGTTTTGATTTTGTTTATCGTGCTGGCGTTTTTTCTGCGCCGCTATCAGCATGTCGAGCCGCCGATGGAGGCCATCAATGCCCCCATCACCGATGATACGACCTTTACCGGCCGCATGCGCGCACGCGCCGCCAAGGTGGCCACGATGCCGGGCAAAATCCTCAAGGACAAGTTGAAAACCCGCGAAGCCGCGATGGCCATGGGCTTTATCGTCGATGAGATTGAACGTGATTTGCCGTCGATGGAGAAAGACAAGGATAAAGAAGCCGAAGCGAAGGCGGGGCTTCTGGAGCGCGTACCTTGCGGGCGTTATTACTTCCCCGAGCATGTCACGGGCGGGGCGGAGTGGAAGCTGCTGCGCCGGCCGTCGCAATCGATGCCGGCCCCGCTGCTGCTGACGCCCGGCTGGGTTTTGCAGATAGAAAAAGGCGAATTGCCGCATCTGGCGATTGGTGCCATCAATCATTTGATTGCCGACAAACACTGGCAAAAACATGTGGTCGAAATCGAAGTGAAGCGTAATTCCATCCATTTCTACTGGGACGAATTCGGCGGCAAGGAAAAACTCGAAGCCTTCAAAACGCTGGTAGAAAAACTCAACCAGCGGAGCGTGTAGATGTATCCGGCGCAGGTGCGTATCGTCGAGGTGGGCCCGCGCGACGGGTTGCAAAACGAATCCGCGCAGCTGTCGCCGGATGTTAAAATCGCCTTTATCGATATGCTTTCCGCAGCGGGGCTACAGACCATAGAAGCCGGCGCCTTCGTCTCTCCCAAATGGGTGCCGCAAATGGCGGATAGCGACAAAGTCTTTGCGGGCATTCAGCGCAAAGCAGGTGTTTCCTATCCCGCATTGGTGCCGAACGAGAAGGGGATGGAGGCCGCCATTGCCGCGGGCGTGCGCGAAGTTGCTGTCTTCGCCGCCGCATCCGAAAGCTTCAGCCAGAAGAATATCAACTGCACGATTGACGAAAGCCTCGCGCGTTTTGCGCCTGTGATGAATATGGCGCGCGCGCATGATATCCGTGTGCGCGGCTATGTCTCCTGTGTGCTGGGTTGCCCCTATGAAGGTGACATCGCGCCTGCAGCCGTTGTGCGCGTGGCGCAAGCGCTGCGCGATATGGGCTGCTATGAAATTTCGCTGGGCGATACCATCGGCACAGGTACACCCGTTAAAACGCGCGCCATGTTGCGCGCGGTGAAGGATGCAATCCCTGCGGCGGAAATCGCTGTGCATTTCCATGACACCTATGGCCAGGCGCTTGCCAACATTCTGGTCGCGCTTGAAGAGCGTATCGCGGTGGTTGATTCTGCCGCAGGCGGTCTTGGCGGCTGCCCCTATGCCAAAGGTGCCAGCGGCAATGTGGCGACCGAAGATGTTCTCTATATGCTGAACGGCATGGGAATCGCGACCGGCGTCGATTTAGCCAAAGTGGCCGAAGCAGGACGTTTTATTGCCGCCGCCGTTGGCAAATCACCCGCGACACGAGTCGGATTGGCGCTTTTGGCCAAGTAAGTTACTGATTTTAATTGAAAAATTTAA
>DDBY01000151.1:461-9175 GCA_002334985.1 Micavibrio sp. UBA2020 | reverse complement strand
CGGCCAAGGCTGCCTGTCAGGTCAACCTGCGGCAACAGCTCCCCCGTTGCGGCGCGCGTATCGGCATTGGCGGCTTCATGGCTGAAATCCGCGAAATGGATATCGGGATTTTGCTCTTCGGCCAGCGCGGCGGCTTGCTCCAGCGTTTCCGGAATATGAATAGAAAATACGGGCGCCGGCAACGTTTGCGCTTCTTGCCCGACGACACGTTCATAACGGGCACGGCTGGCACGCAGACTGCCCTCTGCCCGCACACGGCTGGCCTGTGCATTGGCAAGGCGGGATTCCGCCTGACTGACATCGGTTTTGGTGATATCGCCGAGCTTGAATCTTTGACGTGACGCTTCAAGATGCGTCTCCAACACTTTCTCATTGTTGAGATTGAGCCGCACAAGCTCGCCATCGCGGCGCACGTCCATATAGGCCGTCACAGCCTCCAGCAGCACTTTTTGCTCCACAGAGTGAAGAACCGCACGTTGCGCTTTGATTCTATTAGCAGAAGCACGCACGCCCGCTTCGGTGCTGCCGCCGCGGTATAGGGGCTGGCGCAGCTCCAGCGCCAGATTTTTCGGGTCGGCATGGGTATCAAAAACATCGCCGTCATAATGGGACGATGTATAAGAGGCCTCCCCCGTCAAGCGCGGGCGGTATCCGGACATGGCCTGCGCGTATGTTTCATCGACGCTGCGCAGCTCCGCGCGCGCGGCTTCCAGCTCAGGGTTGCGCAGATAAGCTTCCGCCAAAGCGGCATCAAAGGGCGTTGCAGCCGCTCCCCCGCCTTCTCCCTGCTGCGCCGATGCGCCGCCTGCCGCTGCGAAAACAGAAACCGAAAGGCTCAGAAAAAAGACGAAGAAACGAAAATAACGCATTTAAAATTCAAATGATTTCCGACATTCGAACCCCGGCAGCGTCGGCGTGGCGGCATCGAACAGCACACGCATAGAAATATCATCGCCACTGCGGGTATAAAGAACGGCGGAGCCCATATGCCCCTTGTTTGAAAGAACTGTGACCAAACGGCCGCCATCGGCCAGCTGAGATAAAATCTCCGCCGGAACTTCGGCAACCGATCCGTTAATCAGGATTTTGTGATACGGCGCCTGCGCCGCGTAGCCTGCGCGCAGGTCTTTTTGCTGGATGACCACGACATTGCATATATCGAGGTCGCGCAGCAGACGCTCCGCCTCCGACGCGATGTCGGCTTTTTCTTCTATCGCCACGACTGTCGCGGCCATCTGCGCCAGCAGCGCCGCGCAGTAACCTGTACCGCAACCAATATCCAGAACAACGTCGTTCTGCCCGACGTCCAGTGCCTGAACAAGACGCGCCAGCACTACCGGTTCCGCCAATACGCGGCCGCCACCGATGTCCAAATCCTCGTCGATGTAGGCGATACGTTGCAAATGGCGCGGCACGAATTGCTCCCGCGGGACGGCCTGCAGGGCGGCAATCAGCGCGGGGGACGTAATCCCGCTCGGGCGCAGCTGGCCAAAAATCATATTTTCGCGGGCAATTTCAAAATTTTGCATCTTCTGCACATCCAAAAGTTGCGGGCCATTACAGCCACAGGTTGTATTATTGCATTTTGCGTCTAAAAAGAAAGCCTTTTTTGCGCAAGCCTGCATCTCCGTCATATTTATACGTTTTTATAGCCGTTGAACAGTGGCGGCACTTGAGACGCCGCGGTTTTTCAGCTAAAACAAATTTCCCCGATATGGCGCGGTGGCAGAATGGCGATGCAGAGGATTGCAAATCCTTGAATGCCGGTTCGATTCCGGCCCGTGCCTCCATATTCGAAATTTTATGAATAAAAAAACGCCGGCACGAAGCCGGCGCTTTTTATTTATGCACCCATCTGTTTAGAGCAAGACAGGGTTAACGCCGAGGTTGCCGTCGTCCAGCAAATCTTGCGCGCTGCCCAGACCCGTCGCCCCCGCAAGCGTGGCCAGATGCACCCAGTCACCCGTGCCGCCCGTGCGGATTTCGACTTTCGTATCGTCGCCCGTTTCGCTCAGGCGCACGAAATCCGCGATGTCGTCATCAAGGACATCAAAGCCGCTCAGCAGGTCGCCGATTTCCAGCACATCGCCGTCGCTGTCATCGAAGTCGGTCACAGTATCGACGCCGTCAAGATTGTCGAAAACGAAACGGTCTGCGCCATCACCGCCGGACAGAATATCCGCGCCCAAACCGCCAAAAAGCATATCGTCACCGTCTTCGCCCAGCAGCATGTCACTGCCCGCGCCGCCGCGCAGCAGGTTGCTGGCGTCGTTGCCGGAAATATAGTCGTTACCGCTGCCGCCAATCGCATTTTCAATCACACTGCCGGGGGCGATGGCGATGTTATAACGCGCCTGATCGGCAAATTCGCCCGGCGTCGTCACTTTTGCAAGGTCGGATGCGGAAACATCCGCGATTTTGCCGATGATGCCAATGGAGCTGATAGCGCCATCCTGCAAATGTATAACACTGCCCAGCGTCTGGCCGCTGGCGTCAATCGTATCGTTGCCGCCTGTATCGACGATAGCCTGCAGGTATTCTACGGTTTTTGAATTGAAGTCGTAGGTCGTATCACCTGCATTCGCCGACGCGGGCGCGCCGTAAAGCGTCTGGAGCGCGAGAATATCCAGAAGCTGCGGTTCGGACGGGAACAGCGAAGAGTCGATTTTGTTCATGTAGCTAAGCAGCGAATAGGCGGTGTTATCCATCCCCTCCTGCACGCCGACCTGCGGGCCATAGCCATCATCGTAAACCCCCGCGTGCTGCAGCCCCAGCGCATGCAGGATTTCATGCGCCAGCACGAATTTCATTTCGGGCGTGTCCAGTTTTTGGGTTGTCGGATTGCCGCTGCTGTAGTGCATGGTCACAAAGGCGCTGCCGATGGTGAACTGCCCAGCGGGCTGGTCGTCGAAAATGAACTGCACGTCGCCGCTTTCATCGAACAGGAAAGCAGCCCCGTCACCCAGACCCGCGTCTGTGGCGCGCGTCCAGCCGAAATTGAGGTCACCCGTGCCTGCCGCGACTTCGTTAAACGTAACACCGGCAACCTTGGAAATCGCCGCCATTACATCGCGCACGACCTGCTGCTGCGCGGTCGAAAACGCTTTGTAAGTGTTCATCTGAACGAATGTCAGAAAGCCGCTGTTCGCCTGCATATCGGCGGATATAGCCGCATCGAAGCTATAATTGATGACAACCGGCACACCGCGGTCATTCACATCGCCACTGTCCCAGCGTGCGCCTTGAATAATGCGCGCAGCCATGTCTTCAAGGTCTATCTCATCAATAACCAGCTGGAACTGTCCCGTCTGGCTCACGCCGCTATAATCGACATAGTTCCCATCCGTATTGGTGATTTCTTCCTTGATGGGGTTATTGGGCGTATTGATGGCTTCGACCGTCACGGTATAATCACCCGACACAGGCGCAACAAAGCCACCGTTCGGGTCAAGGCGGAAAGTCTCGCCTTCGCCAATTTGATAGTAGCTCGTATCATCCTTGACGAAAACCTCACGCCCGGTGGGGTCGAAAATTCGGATTTTCAAATCAAGGCTGGCGCCCACGGGCGACAGATTGAAAGTATAAAGCTGCCCTGCATCTAAATCATAACTGTAGCTGACAACCTGCCCCGGGGTGCTAATCGTACCCGTTACGGTATCCCCGAAATCTTCGCTGGTGTGCGCGAACAGGGTGGAGGTAAAGCTATATTCATCGGCGCTGAAGCGGCTGGATTGGTATCCTTCAATACGCACGACATAGTCGCCATCCTCAACCGGCACGGTAAAGGTACGGTCACCCCCTGCTGTCCATTCCATGACAATGCCGCCGTCCAGCGTGCGGACGGAAACTTTGTACGCGGGTTGCGACGGCATGTAATTTGTGGGCGCGTTGAAATCAATCGTCAGTTGTCCGCTGCCGCCCGTATCAATCACGAACTCATCGGCATCACCAAACGCGGACAGACTACCCACCACGGCGTCGCCCCGATTAAAAAGGACGCGCGTGCCTTCAGATTCGAAAACCACGGCTTGTTCGACAATATCAGTACCCGGGGCTGCTGTACGGCCGTTCAATTGCACCAAAAGCCCGTCATACCCGACAGCGCCGTTGCCATCCCCGTTCACATAGACATAGCCATTCACACCGTCGGTAAAAAAATAAATGGCGTCACCAATACCGCTCAGCAGGATTTCGGCAACCGTATCCGCAACGGCACCTTCATACGGCCAGACACTGCCTGTCAGCACGGTATAGCCGGCCCCCTGTTCCAGCGTGATACGGTCTTCGCTGATATTGAAATCGGTAACACGGTCGGTTTCTGCCAGTGTGGAATCTGCCCCCTGCTCGTAGAAATAACGGTCGCGCCCCGCGCCGCCCGTCAGGACATCCGCGCCCACCTGACCAAAAAGATGGTCATTGCCTGCGCCGCCCAGCAGCGTGTCATTGCCGTCGCCGCCATAAAGAATGTCGTTGCCCGCCGCACCGTCAATCGTCGTGCCCGCATCGTTGCCGATAATGATGTTGGAAAGCGCGTTGCCCTTGAAATTGATGGTTTCGGACAAAGTCGCGCTGGCATCCAGTTTTTCAACTTCGTTTTGCAGCGTGAAGGTCACAGGCTTCGTCAGCGAAAAACCGCCGCCCAGACGCAGCTGCAATGTATCAATGCCGCCATTTTTGGCTTCGGTGATTTTATCTTCCAGCTTGATACTCTTGCCGCCGGACGACAGTAAATCGACGACATAAACATCATCGCCCGCACCGCCGATAAGCGCATCTGCGCCCGCAGCGCCGTCCAGCGTGTTATTGCCGCTATTGCCCGTAATGGTGTTCACAAGTGCATTGCCGAATCCATTCACGTTGGCACTGCCCGTCAGCACAAGATTTTCAAGATTGGCGCCCAGCGTATAGGTCATCTGCGTGCGCACCGTATCCGTACCTTCGCCCGCCAGTTCGGTGATGCTGTCGCCCGCATCGTCGATGACATAGGTATCATTGCCCTTGCCGCCAGCAAGCACATCAGCCCCCGCCCCGCCGTCTAGGGAGTTATTGCCGGCGTTGCCCGTGATACTGTTATCGAGCGCATTGCCCGTGCCGTTGATAGCACCGGTGCCTGTCAGTACAAGATTTTCAAAATCCGCAGCCAGCGTATAGGATATAGAGGCGCGCACTTCGTCCGTGCCCGCCGTATCCACAATCACATCGCCCGCGTTGTCCACAAAATAGGTATCGTCGCCCGCGCCGCCTTCCATGCGGTCGGCACCCGTGCCGCCGTCCAGCACATCATTCCCGTTGCCGCCCGTGATGGTATTGACAGAGCTGTTCCCCGTCATCGTATTTCCGTCATCGGTCGCCGTGATATTAAACAGCCCCGTGCCCGCAACCGTTACCCCTTCGATATCGGGGTAATCGTTCATGTCGATAAGGACAGGCACGGTCTTGCTGGTGTTTTTGTAATTGATACGGATAAGGTCGTTGCCCTCACCCGCATTTTCAACCGCGCTGTCACCCGCGTCGTCAAAAATATAAACATCGTCGCCAAGCCCGCCGATAAGGACGTCCGCGCCTTTGCCGCCATCCAGCGTGTTGCCCGCATCATTGCCCGTCAGCGTATTGGCATCATTATTGCCCGTCAGGTTCAGAAGATTGCTGCCGGTACCCGAGGCGTCAAGGTTTTCAATGTTCGATGCCAGTTTCACCGTCGCCGCCTGCGCAAGCCCCAGCGCCCCCGCCGTACGCAGCGCCAATGTATCGTTGCCCGCGTTTTTAGCTTCGGTCACTTTGTCTTCCAGCTTCACCGCCTTTGTGCCGGAGGCCAGAAGGTCAACAATATAAGTATCATCGCCAAGTCCGCCCACCAGCGCATCCGCGCCCGCGCCACCGTCCAGCGTGTTATGGCCTTCGTTGCCGGTTACCGTGTTTTTAAGTGCATTACCCGTGCCGTCGATATTGCCGCTGCCGGAAACCAGAACAAGGTTTTCAACTTCGTTGGCAAGAACGTAGGAAACAGACGCGCGCACGGTATCCGTGCCCTCGCCTGCCAGCTCCACAACTTCATCCCCGGCATCGTCGATAATGTAAGTATCGTTGCCGCGCCCGCCAATCAGCGTGTCTGCCACATTGATGCTGGTCAGTGTATCATTGCCCGTGCTGCCGGTGATGGTCGCCATGAAATTTTCTCCCTGAAAACTGCCGTGTGAGGCATCTAAAAAAACCTGATTGATATTAGAAGGCGTGCGCGCCTGCGTGCAACGGAGATTATTTCCCGCCACCCTTTTTCATATTTACAAGTATGTGGTAAAGCGTCACCGGATGTAGTCTAATCGGCACAAACACGCAGGATGCAGACATGCCGAGTTTCGAGTTTCTACACACTTCCGTATTTTACGAACTGACGGCGCTTTTGATGGTTGTTTCGGCCATCGGGCTTGTCGGACTGAAGCTGCGCCAGCCGATGATTGTGAATTTCATCGCGGCGGGAATCCTTGTCGGCCCCTCCGGCCTTAATATCGTCCATTCAAAAGAGCATATCGAACTGCTGGCACAGCTGGGCATTGCGGTTCTTTTGTTTCTGGTGGGGCTGAAGCTCGACCTCAAACTCATCCGCACCATGGGCGTCGTGTCGCTGGCAACGGGGCTTGGGCAGGTTGTGTTTACGTCTGTCGTCGGCTATTTCCTCGGCCTTGCGCTGGGGCTCGGGCACATGACGGCGCTTTATGCCGCCGTCGCGCTGACGTTTTCCAGCACGATTATTATCGTCAAGCTGCTGTCGGACAAAAAAGAAACAGACTCCCTGCACGGGCGCATCGCTATCGGCTTTCTGATTGTGCAGGATATTGTTGTCGTGCTGGCGATGATGGTGCTGTCGGCTTTTGGCATTGCGGATAACGGCGGCACGCAAACCCCGCTGGAGCGTGTGCTGGAAGTTTCCCTTTATGGCGCCGGTATGCTGGCGCTGGTTGCCGCCTTCATGCGTTTTGCCGCAACGCCGCTGATGAACCGCATCGCCCGCTCGCCGGAGCTGCTTATCACTTTTGCTATTGGCTGGGCGGCGCTTCTGGCCGCGCTTGGCGACCATTTCGGCTTCAGCAAGGAACTGGGCGGGCTTTTGGCCGGTATTTCCCTCGCCTCCACACCATTCCGCGAGGCCTTGATTTCACGCCTGTCGTCGCTGCGCGATTTCCTTCTGCTTTTCTTTTTCATCGCGCTCGGCACGCAGCTCGACCTCAGCCTTCTGGGCGCGCAGGTTTGGCCGGCTATCGTTTTCTCCGCCTTCGTGCTTATCGGCAATCCGCTGATTGTCATGGTTATCATGGGCGCGATGGGATACCGCAAACGCACGGGCTTTCTCGCCGGATTGACCGTTGCGCAAATCAGCGAGTTTTCACTGATTTTCATGGCCATGGGGCTCAGCCTCGGCCATGTGGACAAAGAAGCGCTTGGTCTTGTCACGCTGGTCGGGCTGATAACCATTGCCTTGTCTGTTTATATGATTACCTATGCGCATCCGCTTTACCGCTGGCTGGAGCCTGCACTCGGCCTGTTCGAGCGTAAAAACCCCCACCGCGAAGCCGCCGCGCACGAGCATGCCGATGTGCCCGAAAGCGCGCAGCACTACGACATCATCCTGTTCGGCCTTGGCCGCTATGGCAATGCTATCGCGCATCACCTGCGCGCGCTTGGCTATCATATTCTTGGCGTCGATTTTAACCCCGATGAAGTGCGCAAATGGCGCACGCATGGCCATGCCGCGGTTTACGGCGATGCCTGCGACCCTGAATTCATCGCTTCGCTGCCGCTATCGCAGGTACGCTGGGTTATCTCGGCCATGCCGCAGCATGACACGGGCGTGACGCATGAAGACCCGCGCCTGATGCTGCTCAGCGCGCTGCGCGAAGCCAAATACGCAGGCAAAACCGCCGTTTCCACCCATGACCCCGCGCAGGACGGCATGCTGCGGCACGCGGGCGCGCATGTGGTGTTCCTGCCATTCCATGACGCGGCAGAACGCGCCGTCACCATGATACGCGACCGCGGATAAGCCGCGCCGCATTTACGCTGTGAACATACGGCGGTAATGGCGATACCATTCGCTGACGAATTTTTCCTGCGGGTCATAATCACGCTTGAGCGCCAGAAACTCTTTTATCTGCGGATAGGCCGTCAGGACCTGCGCCTTGCTCGCCCAGCGGTGATAGGTCAAAAAGAAACTACCGCCATGGTCAAGCGCGATGTCGTAGAGCGTCCTGAAATCCTCCTGCGCCTTGGCAATTCCGGGCACAGTGTGGCGCACATGCAAATTGAAAATCACGCAGGCGTAGCGTTTGCGCGCCCAGGGCAGGAAGCTTTCTGTATCCTGTTCGATAAACCGCACCGTGCCATAAACGATGTTCATCCCGCGCCTAAGCGCCGCGCGGCGGCAAGCCTCCATCATCGGCTCCAGCGCATCGTGCGGCGCGTATATTTCGCTGATAACCAGTGACGACGCCGCGCCCGTATTCCCTTTTTCCGCGTCATAGCGCAGGTTCTGGTTTTTTATGTAAGTGCTCATCTGGCAGCTGTCCGACCAATAGACATTGCCGTGGCTGGCCAGATAATAGGCGCTGTATTTTTCAAACGCAGCTTTTTTATCGTCATGGGCGAGGCGGTAAAGCGTTTGCCAGTCCTCCAGCGCAAGCCCCTGCCCCGCTGGCGTCAGCGGCGCATCTTCTTCGGCG
>DDBY01000151.1:0-182 GCA_002334985.1 Micavibrio sp. UBA2020 | reverse complement strand
TCTTCGGCGGGTTTGTAGCAGGAAAAAACACCCGTGCGCATGAAATCATCCGCTGCGGGGTCTGTTTTATACTGGAAATCGCCATACCAATATCCGGCCGCTATTTTTTCCTGCACCGCGGATATCAGACCGGAAAGCGGCAGCATCGCAACTTCCCGCCGCAATTTGCGCCGCGGCATCAG
>DDBY01000110.1 GCA_002334985.1 Micavibrio sp. UBA2020 | reverse complement strand
GCGGCGGCCTTCGGTTTTTTGCGCGATGCCTTTGGGGAAGGGAAAACGAAGCCCCTTGCGCCGCAGCTCCAGCTTTGCCACCGTCTTGCCGGTGATAGATTTGGCAAGGCCGCGGCACACGGTTTCGACTTCAGGTAATTCAGGCATGACCTGTTCTACAACAGTCCGGCGATAGGGGAGCGGCTGGCGTGTGCTTATGTGACGATGAGTTTATGAACGGCTTCGATCTTCGCCATGGTCTGGCTGTGCAGCGCGTCACTGTAGCGGGAGATGACACTGGTCAGCGCCGGATCAACTTTTGCAAGTTCATGCGTGGCGGAAAGAAGTTTTACCGCTCCCTTGTCCTTGGCAAAAGTCTGAAGCAGGTAGTCCGCAGCTTCGTAAGAGCCGCTTTCCGCAGCGATGTGAACCGCGGCGACTTTTTCTGCATGGGTGAGTTTCATGCAGGCGAGGGCGTTATCGCAACGCGCGCGGCTGTTGTCCTCGGCGGCATCAAAAAGGGGGGCTGCCTGCGGGAAAAGATCTCTCAGCATTGCGCTATGACCGTTCATGGTAATCATCCTCAATTTTTTATTTTTCAATGTGCTGACTATTATACATAGGAGGAAGCCTGTGTCGAATAAAATCAGGCATCATATTGATAACAAATAAAATATTAGAGGCGGCGGCGGATGGCGGGCATGTGCAGCGTGGTCACGTCGTCTTTCAGCTCGGGCGTGTCCAGAATGCCAAGGGCGGCACGGATTTCGCCCTTGCGCTCCGGCACGGCAAGACCCAGCCAGCGGTTAAGCGCGGAGAGCGTGTCTTTCAGCGCCGCATGGCTGCGCTTTTCGATGATTTCGTTGTCGGATACAAATGCGCCGCGCAGGTTGCCTTCGGGTGGCGTTTCATCGCCGCGGCGGGTGTAGCGCTCTTTGTAGATGCTGCTCTCGATGGTATAGCCGCCGTCTTTGGCGGGTTTCATTTCGATGAACAGCACGGGACGTGACGCCAGCGCGACATGCGTCACGCTTTGTTTTGAATCCGGATTTTTATTGCCCACGCCCACATCGTGGGTGGAGGGCACGCCCGCCGTCATAAAGCCGCTGCTGGCTTCGCGGCCATAAAGCAGCCATAGGCGGATGCTGTCTTGCTGCGATTTGGCGGATTGGTACAAATCCGCGCGGGTGAAAAATTCCAGCCCGCCCGCGGACGGCATTTTGTTCAGGATGTCCAGAAACGGCGCGATGATGTTGTGATAGGTGGTGAAATGCGCCTCTACCTCCGCGCGGGCCTTTTCGCGGGCGCTTAAATGCTCAGGTTTGCGCGCACGCACGGCGGCGATAGCGCGTTTGACGTCGCTTGGGTCTTTGATGAAATTCTCCGCGGCGCGGTTAAACGGTACGGCGGGTTTTTTGCGGTTGTCGGTCATGGCTTTTGCGACCTTTTACGGATGGTGACGGACTGCGGCAGCGTTATATCGCGCGGGGGGTATAAGAGCCCCTCGACCGCGGCAATACGCGCGGGGGCGTGGGTGCGCAGCCAGGCGCCGATGACTGCCCTGAAGTCACTGCTGTGTGTGACGGGTGTGTCGGGTGTTTTTTCGATGACCATCCCGTGGTCGCCGCAATAAACGCTGTATTTTTTTCCGGCCTGCGGCTTTTCGTAGCGTTCAATATAGGTGTGATGTGATAACCGCGCGGCACCGGCTTCGGCCTGCGGACGGAAACTCAGACGCAGCACAGGCGTTTCGCTCAGCGCCAGCAGCTGGCTGAAATCCTGACGCTCCGGCGTGCTGTGTTTGCTTTCGATGGTAATCAGGTGGCTGGACGGCGCTTCGTGCAGGCGGCCTGCGGGTTTGCCCTCGCGGGTGTGGAATAGCCAGATGTCGATGCGCGGCTCGATGTCGGGTCTGTCCGGATATTGTCCGGGCTCTACGATGTCGGCGCGTAAAAAGAATTCAAGCCCCTGCGCGTCAGGTGGCAGGTTTTTCAGCGCCTGCAAAAGCGGCAGGGTCGTCGCTGCGAAATCGGCGAAAATATCCTGGTCGTTTTGCGCTTCGGGGGCAACGGGCGCTTCTTCGGGCGTGGCGAAGGACGCAGGCGCGCTCTGCGCGGGCTTGCGCCCGCCGCGCTGAAAACTCTGGCGTAGGATATTTGCCCAGCGTCGCATGTGCCCTCTTGCTAAAGAGATGCCATAATACACGCCGCGCGCTGGAGGTCAACCCATAGCAGACGGGGCTTTATCCGGAGATTTCGCGCGTTACGGGGGTTTAGCGCGCGGGGGCTTCTCTCTTTTGTACCACGATACTGGCATGCGGATTGTGAAGGGCGGTAGGGCCGCACATGTAGCCTGTAATTTTCAGGCCGTTTGCCGCAACCGCCGTAAATGTCGGGCGCATGGGCGTCAGGCAAGTCAAAAAGCCCGCCTTGCCGGTAATTTTGACATCTGCGTAGCCCGCTTCCGTCAGTTTCTTTGTGCTGGTCTCCGGCGCTTCTGTCCCAATCACGGTAAAGGCTCCCAAAGCGGCAATGGCCAAGCAGGTCAGTTTCTCGCTGGTGGTTAGTTTGGTGTCTTCGGACATGTGCTCTCCTTTTGGTATTCAAAATCCAAATATGTAAGCATGGCCATTGATCTCCATATTATTCTTTGGAGTTATTTTCTTTTTCTTCTTGGCAATAGGAAGGAGGATCGCGGCCCAGAATTTTATGATAAATTGTGTGCGGCCTATTGACAGAGCTAAGTCCAAGATCGGGATGACATTTTGGAGGCTTTTCATTATGCACTCTCCAAAGCCCTGCCCCAAAGAGCAGGAGAAAAAGTATTCCTACGGTGAATACCGCCCCCCCTAGAATCTTTGTAAAAAATCCTAGTGTTTTTTTCTTATTGGTGTTTTCCATGGTATTCCCTCTAGGCAGATATCTTCAGAAGAGCTGGTAACGTGTCCTCGATAAACCAAGCTCAATACAAATTGCCGTAACACTCTCCATTAGCCCGCGTCCTGTATCGGGGGCGGCAGCGGCGTGAGCCCAGCGCCTGCAACCCTTTTGTATCCGCACAATAAGCGGGAATAATATTTATGTCAAAATAAACAGACTAAAGCATTGTTAAAAAAGAGAAAGAGCCGGAATTTCTTCCGGCTCTTTCTTGCCTAGCTGCGTTGGATAATAAGGTCGGGCTGAGCCCGCCCTGTTATCCGCTGCTTACATCATGCCGCCCATGTCGGGGGCGCCATGTGCATGCGGCTCGTCTTTCTTCGGCAACTCCGCAATCGTCGCTTCGGTCGTGATAAGCAGACCGGCAACGGATGCAGCGCCTTGCAGCGCCGTGCGGACAACTTTCACCGGATCGATGATACCGGCGGCAACGAGGTCGCAGTATTTGTCTTTCTGCGCATCGTAGCCGAAGTTGGCTTCTTTTTGCTCCGTCAGCTTGCCGACGACGATAGAACCCTCAACGCCTGCGTTGAACGCAATCTGGCGGATGGGGGCTTCGAGGGCGCGGCCGATAATCTCGATGCCGACTTCCTGGTCGCGGTTGGCAGGCTTCAGGTTTTTCAGCGCGCGTTTGCCGTAGAGCAGAGCGGTACCACCACCGGGGATGATGCCTTCTTCAACAGCGGCACGGGTTGCGTGCATGGCGTCTTCAACGCGGTCTTTGCGCTCTTTCACTTCGACTTCCGTCGCGCCGCCGACGCGGATAACAGCAACGCCGCCAGCGAGTTTCGCGAGGCGTTCTTGCAGTTTTTCCTTGTCGTAGTCGGAGGAGGTCTCTTCGATTTGCGCTTTAATCTGCGCAACGCGTGCTTCCAGCTCTTTTTTCGCGCCGTTGCCGCCGATGATGGTCGTGTCATCTTTGGTGATGCGAACTTTTTTCGCTTTGCCGAGCTGTTGCAGGGTTACGTTTTCCAGCTTGATGCCGAGGTCTTCGGAGATGACTTCGCCAGCCGTCAGGATGGCCATGTCTTCCAGCATCGCCTTGCGGCGGTCGCCGAAGCCAGGTGCCTTCACCGCCGCGACTTTCAGGCCGCCGCGCAGTTTGTTGACCACGAGGGTCGCCAGCGCTTCGCCTTCAACGTCTTCAGCAACGATAAGCAGGGGCTTGCCCGACTGAACAACAGCTTCCAAAATCGGCAGCATGGTTTGCAGGTTGGACAGTTTCTTTTCAAAGAAAAGAATGTAGGGGCTGTCCATTTCGCAGACCATTTTGTCGGCGTTGGTGATGAAGTAGGGGCTCAGGTAGCC
>DDBY01000162.1:17910-18924 GCA_002334985.1 Micavibrio sp. UBA2020 | reverse complement strand
GCGGCGCATCGGGCGCGACATCCACGGGTCATGCGCGGGCAATGCCGGCCATGTGCCCTCGTTCAACCCGCCCAGAATGACCATATCGGCGCAGTAAAGCCGCGCCTCTACCTGCCCCAGAATGCTCAGGCGCGGATGCATGCCATAGCGCGGGCGCACCGTAACGGATTTCATGAGCATGCGCAAAAGCGGCACATAATGCGCGGGCGCCAGCGGCGGCACATCGAGCGCGGCGGCCAGAAGCTGCTGCAAAAGCTGGCTTGCCCCCTCGCCCGCTTCACCCAGCCACAGGCGCGAAGCGCCTGCGCTTTCCGTCGTCGCGGCCAAATCTTCGGCCAGCTTGATATGCGCTTCCAGCATCTGGCGGAAGGGTTTTTCAGCCCCCTCTTCCATCAGCGCCATAAAAGGGGTGGCAATAGGCTCTATTTTATCCAGCCATGCCAGCAAATCTTTTTTGTTGTCCTGCTGTTTTTCGCCCGCCAGTTTTTCAATGGCGGCGCGCAGGCCTGCGAAACCTGCGCTCGGCCGCGGCCCCCTCAGCGCCATCTGGTCGAGCGTATAGGTCATGCGCCGCATATCGTCCGCCGGAATGCCCGCCGCCATCACAGGATGTTTGAGCAAAGACAGAAGCGCGATGGGGGCGAGGGATTGTTCGGCCATTTCGGCACAGAGCATCAACCACGCGCCAACCGGAAGTTCCGTCAGCGGCTGGCCGCCGGAATCGTCGATATCAATGCCCCAACGCCGCATGGACAGCGTCACGCGGCGGGCAAGGCGTCTATCCGGCGTAATCAGCGCGGCGGTTTTGCCCGGTGTTTGCAGCGCTTCGCGCAGGATAAGGGCGATGACGTCTGCTTCTTCCTGAGGGGTATCGCAATCAATGCGCGTCAGCCCATCCAGCGCCGTCTGGGGAATGTCATGCGGCGTCAACTGCCGCCAGCGCTCCGTCGTTTCGGCGGGGCGCATGGCCTCGGACAGCAAACGCACGCGGGCGTGATTAACAGGCGTTTCATG
>DDBY01000162.1:8182-17596 GCA_002334985.1 Micavibrio sp. UBA2020 | reverse complement strand
TTTTTGATATTATACTGCGGATGGTCTTCGCCGATTTGCGCCCAGCTGTCTTCGTCAAGGCCGGTATCGAGCCCCGGCAAGACCAGTTCCCCCTGCGGCAAATGCGCGACCAGCGCCAGCAATGCGCGCGCCGCAGGGACTGTACCCGTGGAGCCCGCAGCAATCACCGGATAGGCGGGCGGCTGATGACGCCAGACAGTTTCCTGCGCCGCGAGCAAAAGATTGCGGCGCGCCGCGCTGTCAATTACGCCGCGGCTTTGCAAAATTTCCGGCCATATCCTTGTCAGAGTTTCAAGGAAGTTCAGTGTTTGCTGCCAGTGCCCCGCGAAAGCATCCGGCACCAGCTTTGCAAGACCGTCAAACGAAAGGTTTTCCGTCTGCACTTCGTCCAGAAAATGACCAAGGTCTTGCGCCAGCGACACAGCCTGGTCAAAACTTTGCGCCTTGCCCGATTTCATGAGTGCATGGGCGAGCAGGATTTGCCGTTCCATCTTCGATACCGCATCCGGAATATCGCCGAGCGATTCCCCGCCGTCATCCAGACCGGAGAGGAGCAACGTGACTTCCTCCGCCTCCACATCACCGACGGGCACCATGCGCGGCAGCACAATGGCCTGCCCGCCCGACAGGCGCAAAAACGCATCGCGCAGCGTACGGCAGGCGCGGCGGCTGGGCAGCAGCAAAAGATAATCCCCCAGCGCCAGCGGGTCTTGCGCCGCGCGCGCCAGCAGCCCGCGCGCAAGACTGTCCGCGAAGCTCTGCCCCGCGGGAATATTCAGCACATTGGGTTTATCGCGCAAAACTTGCATAGGCAGATGGCGTCCTTGGCGGCGTCCTTTTCAGGGGGCGCGTTTTTTGGGCGCGGCGGCCAAAATCTGGTTGGTTTTTTCGAGCGCTTCGGGCGTGCCGACGTGATGCCACGCGCCGTCATGCACGCTGGCATAAAGCCTGCCGCGCGCTTCGGCTTCGAGGAAAATATCGCGAAAAGAAAAAACGCCCGCCTCAAGGCCGTCAAACACGCGCGGATGCACAATGCGCGGCCCCGCAAAAATGTAATTCGCCGCAGGCTTTCCCGCTGCAATGTATTCTTCGGATTTGGCGAATTGCGGCTTGTCATCGCCCGCGGGCAGGTAATAATCGCCATGCCCTGCGTAGGCCGGCAGGTCTTCGGTGGTATGCAAAAGCAAAAGAATATCCATCTTGCCCGCATCCCATTTTTCCGCCATTTGCGTTAGCGCCGGTTGGGCGGGGCCGTCCGTCCAGACCACATCGGCGTTCAGCACAAAAAACGGCTCCCCTTCGAAATGGTCAATCATTTTTTGCACACCGCCGCCGGTATCGAGCAGCACGTCTTCGCGCGAAATCGTGATATTCAAATCGCTACGCGACTTGAGGTGTTCTTCAATCATCTCGCCAAGGTAATGCACGTTGACGACCACATCCGTCACCCCTGCCGCGACCAGCGCATCGAGCGTGCGGTCAAGCATGGTGCGCCCGCCGACGTACAAAAGCGGCTTCGGGCAGTTATCGGTCAGCGGCCGCATGCGCGCACCCAGACCTGCGGCCAGCACGAAGGCTTTGGTGATATGGGCGGGGTTTGAATTTTCCGGCGTGCTCATCTGTTTTCCTTTAAACCCTGATTAGAAATCCGCCAGACGCGCAGCCCAGACGCCGTGCCCCGTCAGGGTTATCACGCGTGCATCGCCCGCTGCCTGCTGGCCGTTTTCATTCAAGTCGTTTTTGTCGAAATCTATGTTTATTTCTAGCCGATTGGCGGGCAAAAGACTACCCAGTCTCTCCGGCCACTCCACGAGCGCCACGCCGCCGCGCCGCGCCTCTTCCCAGCCCAATTCCAGAATGTCACGCTCTTCCTCTTCCAACCGATAGAGGTCGAAATGCCAGAGCGTGAAATCGGGCGCATCGTACATCTGCACCAGCGTGAAGGTCGGGCTGGGCACTTCTTCGTCCGGATTATCCAGCAGATGGCGGATAAGCGCACGGCTGAGCGCTGTCTTGCCTGCGCCGAGCGTGCCATAAAGCGCCAGCATGTCACCGGGCTTCAAAACAGCCGCCAAGCGCGCCGCGAACGGGGCAAGTTCCGCTTCATTTTCAATATGTTGCGTGACAGGTGGCATTCGCGGGACTCCTGTGGTACTTAATGGGCGTATTCTAAAGGCAGCGGCATGGAAAATACATCTAATAAAATGCAATCAGGCGAGACCGCCAGACAGACGGATGTGCTGGTTATCGGCGCGGGCCCCACGGGGCTATTTGCCGTTTTTGAATGCGGCATGCTGGGCATGCGCTGCCATGTCATCGATGCGCTGGCGGAAATCGGCGGGCAATGCACCGCGCTTTATCCGGAAAAGCCGATTTACGACATCCCCGCCCACCCCGATATTCTGGCCGGCGATTTGATTGCGAAGCTGGAGGCGCAGGCCGCGCCCTTCGCCCCCGTCTATCATCTGGGCGAACAGGCCGAAAAGCTGGAGCGTCTGGAAAGCGGCCGCCTACGTGTCACCACATCCAAGGGCACCGTTATCGAGGCTACCGCGATTATCGTGGCCGCAGGCGCAGGCGCCTTTGGCCCCAACCGCCCGCCGCTGGAGGGTATCGAGGCGTTTGAAAACAAAAGCGTGTTTTACATGGTGAAGCGCCGCGCCGATTTCACGGGCAAGCGCGTGGTGATTGCGGGCGGCGGCGACAGCGCCGTTGACTGGACAATATCGCTCGCCGATGTGGCCGAAAAAATTTATGTCGTGCACCGCCGCGACAAATTCCGCGCGGCCGATGCCAGCGTCGAAAAACTCAAATCCCTCGCCGCCGCGCCGGATAGCCGCATTGAAATGGTTATTCCCTATCAGCTGCACGCACTGCACGGCGCGGACGGCATGATATCGGGCGTGGATGTTGCCGATATGGACGGCGCGGTGCGCAGTATCAAAGCCGATGCGCTGCTGGCCTTTTTCGGCTTGACGCCGCAACTGGGGCCACTTGCCGAATGGGGGCTCGATATTGCGCATTTCCACATCCCCGTGGCGCAGGATACCTGCGAAAGTGCGGCGGCGCGTATTTTTGCGGTGGGCGACGTTGCCACCTATCCGCGCAAACTGAAGCTGATTTTAACCGGTTTTGCGGAGGCCGCACAGGCCGCCCATGCCATCCACCCCCTTGTTTTTCCGGGGCAGGAACTCCATTTCACCTATTCAACCAGCAAAGGGAAACCCTAAAGCCATGTTCATCCAGACCGAACAGACACCCAACCCCGCCTCGCTCAAATTTCTGCCGGGCTGCGAAGTCATGGTGGCGGGCACCGCCGAATTCACCGCGCTTGAAAAAGCGGAGGCCGCATCGCCCCTCGCCGCACGGCTTTTGAAAATAGGCGGCGTCGCCGGCGTTTTCCTCGGCGGTGATTTCGTCACCATCACCAAGGCCGATGATGCGTCGTGGACGCAGCTGAAGCCCCTGCTTCTCGGCGCACTGATGGAGCATTTCACGACCGGCCAAAGCGTGATGCACGACGAACACCTGCACCATGCCGACCACGCCGCCGCATCGACCGCGCATGAAGACGACGATGAAATCGTGCGCCAGATTAAAGAGCTTCTGGACACGCGCATCCGCCCCGCCGTTGCAGCGGATGGCGGCGACATTGTTTTCGCATCCTTCGAAGATGGCGTCGTTTACCTGCAAATGCGCGGTGCCTGCGCGGGCTGCCCGTCATCGACGGCGACGCTCAAAACCGGCATCGAAAACCTGCTGCGCCACTTCATCCCCGAAGTGACCGAAGTGCGCCCGGTGAATTAAACGCACAGAACCGAAACAAAAAAAAGCCCCGCAAATGCGGGGCTTTTTTTGTTTTAAGCAGGTCGCTGCTTAATCCACGACATCGACATCATCGTCGTCATCGACCTCGTTATCGACTTCATCATCATCGACTTCGACCTCGACATCCTCGGCTGCGGCAGCGGCTGCTTTTTGGCGCGCGGGCGAGTGGATGGCGGTGCCGCGGCTGCGGCTGGATGTTTGATACGCCATGGCCGCGTGGTCGGGGCAATAGGGCGTGCCGGGGCGGATGCCGCGGCCGCAGAAGGTGAAGTCCGCATCGCGCGGGTCACCGATGGGCCATTTGCACATGCGCTCGGTCAGGTCAATCAGCGCAACGCCGCCGCCGAGGGGCACGATTTCTTTCTGGATGCTTTTCAGCTCCTCGACTTCCTTGTTCAGCTGCGCGCTGGCCTTGGCCGTCGCGGCGGGCGGGGTCGGGGCTGCTTTTTTGCCGCGGCCTGCGGGCGCCGCAGGGGCGGCCGGCGCGGCTGTGGCGCGTTCTTTTTTGGCGGCCGGTTCTTTTTTCGGCGCGGCGGGTTTTTTGATGGGCGACGGGCGGCCCGACAGACCCATGCGGTGCGCCTTGCCGATAACGGCGTTACGCGTCACGCCCTTGCCCAGCGTCTTGGCGATTTCGGCGGCGGACTTGCCGTCTTTCCACATCTTTTTGAGAAGCGCGATGCGCTCGTCTGTCCAGCTCATAAGGGGAATCCTGCAATTACATAAAAAGAGGCGGCCATGCCGCGAAGACACAGAATATAGCACCGATTCGCAGCTTGCAAAGACGTCAAAATCCAGATTTGGGATGGTTTTTTACAAGAACAGGCCGCCCGAAAAGCGGCCATTTTCCGCATTACGGCGCAAGCGTGCGGCGGCGCACCTGCAGCGGGCGCAGAACCGCCGTATCGCTTTGCAGCGTATCGGCCTTTGCAAGGGCAGCGGCAAGCGCTTCGGCGGCCGCTTTGGCGGCGGCGGCTTCGCGCGCGGGGCGTTCCTTTTCCTCGCGCATAGCGGCGCTGAGCTCTTTCATTTGCTTGGCTACCGCGCGGTCTTCGGCGGGCGCGCCCCAGCGGTCTTTGCTGGCAACATCCGCCCCCGCTTTCACAAGAACAATCGCGAAGGTTTCGTTGTTGTTCGTAATCGCCTCGTGCAGCGGCGAATTGCCACTGCGGTTTTGGCTATTCACCTGAACGCCGCGGTCAATCATGTCCATAAACAGCACGCTATTCGCCTTATCCACCGTAAGGTGCAGCGGCGTGCGGCCATCGTAATCCGTCAGGTCATGCCGCGCGCCGCGGTCCATCAGCAGTTTTGCGCAGTCGTTATGGCCGAAATAGACAGCTGTGGTAAGAGCCGTACCCTGACCTTCGCCGGGTGTGCCCGCATCGACCTTGCCGCCGCGGTCGAGCAGCAGGCGCAGAATATCCGTATGCCCGCCCGCCGCTGCGAAATAAACCGGCGTCAGCTTATTGACGTCTTCGGCATTCACATCCGCCCCGCGCGCGAGTTCGCGCACCGCCTTGGGCAGGTCGCCGTTGACGACCGCCGCACGCAGCGCTTCATTGGCGAGCTGACGCTCGCTTTTGCCGGAAACCTTGCTGAAAATCTTGCGCAGCATGCGCGGGAGGCCTTTCTCTTGAAAACAAGAGAATTTACAGAATATGCATACTGCCTGTCAAGGCCTTAGGAATTAAGAATTGAAATCAAGTCCCCAGGCGCTGTAGCGGGCGGGGTCGTCGGTCCATTTTTCGCGGACTTTGACGAAAAGGGAGAGGTGCACGCGGCGCTCCAGTATCTCCTCGAGCTCTTCGCGGGCGGCTTGGCCGATTTTCTTGATGCGCGTGCCGCCCTTGCCCAGCACGATGGCTTTTTGTGTATCGCGCATGACATAGATGGTTTGCGATACCTTCACGCTGCCGTCGTCGAAATCTTCCCAGCTTTCTGTTTCGACGGTGGAGGCATAGGGCAGTTCATCCCCCAGCTGCAAAAAGATTTTCTCGCGCGTAATCTCGGCCGCCAGCAGGCGCATGGGCATATCGGATATCTGGTCTTCACCGAACATCCAAGGGCCTTCGGGCATGCGGCGGGCGATGTCGTTCATCATCCGCTCAACACCATCGCCGCTGAGGGCGGAGACCATATAGACGTCGCTGAAAATCCCCTCTGCATTCAGCGCCTGCGCGAACTCCAGCAGTTTTTCTTTTTTCACCATATCGATTTTATTAAGCGCGAGGATAATCTTGCGCCCCGTCTGTTTCAGACGCTCGATAATCGCGCGCGTATCGTCGTTGACGCGGCCCTTGGACGCATCGACCAGCAGGATGGTCACTTCCGCATCCTGCATGCCTTGCCACGCGGCGGCGACCATAGCTTTTTCAAGGCGTTTTTTGGGCGCGAAAATGCCGGGGGTATCAACGAAAATCACCTGTGCTGCACCGTGGTTGACGATGCCCATCACGCGCACGCGTGTCGTTTGCACTTTGGGGCTGACAATCGAAACTTTGGCGCCGACAAGCTGATTGACCAATGTGGATTTTCCGGCATTGGGCGCACCGATGATGCCGACGAAACCGCAGCGCGTTTGCTTTTCACTCATCAGGCTTTCTCCGCAATTTTTGCCAGCAGCTTCACGGCTGCCGCTTTTTCTGCTGCACGTTTGCTTGTCGCCTCGGCCTCTTCAGCCTCAAAACCGTCGATGCGCACCGATACACGAAACAGCGGCGCATGGTCGGGGCCCGACTGTCCGGCAATCTCGTACATAGGCAGCGCAAGACCGCGGCTTTGCGCCCATTCCTGCAGGCTGGATTTGGGGTCTTCCGGCGGCGCGCTGAAAGATTCAAGATGCGGCGTAAACAGTGCCGCTGCAACGCCCTGCGCCGCTGCGAAGCCGGCATCCAGAAAAACCGCCGCCAATACAGCCTCCAGCGCATCTGCAAGAATGGCGTCTTTCTCCGCCCCGCCTGCCGCACGTTCGGCGTCGGACAAATGAATGGCGTCCGGCAGGCCTATATCGCGCGCAATCACGGCCAGCGCCGCCTGCTGCACCAGCCCCGTGTGGCGTTTGGCAAGCGCGCCTTCGCTTTCATCCGGAAATTTATCATAGAGCATCGCGGCGACGGCGAGCCCCAGCACGCGGTCACCCAGAAATTCGAGACGTTCGTTATTCCGCGCCGCACTGCGCAGGCTGGCATGCGTCAGCGCCATATCGAGCAGCGCCGGATTGGCGAAAACATGCCCCAGCCGCGTTTTCAGTTTATTTTGCACATCAGAGTTTTTGGACACGGCTGAAAATCCGGCTATAGCGCACGGCTTTCGGGCGTTCGACCACCTGGCACAGCACCGATTTCATCGCGGCCAGCGCGCCTTCCTTGACGCATTTATCGCCGATGCCTTCGGTCGAGAAGAACAAAAAGCCCGCACGGCCGACAAGGTTATCTTCGGGCACGAAGCCGACTTGCATCTGATCGCGGCTATCCATCGACATATCGCGATTGTCGCCCATGGCGAAATAATAACCTTCGGGCACTGTATAAACGGGCGTGTCGTCGTACTGGTCGGTATCGGACACTTCGTAAATATTATGCTTGATGCCATTGGGCAGGGTTTCGACGTATTTCTGATAGATACGCGTGCCATCCTGGTCGGTCACGCTTTCGGTGCCGATGAATTCGCGCGGCACGAGGATGCTGTTGATATAAAGCCGCCCTTCTATCACCTGCAGCGTATCGCCAGGCAGACCGACGATGCGCTTGATGTAGTCGATATCCGGTTTTTTGGGCTGTCTGAATACAGCGATATCGCCGCGCTCCGGCCTGCCCTCGCCCATGCGCCCCTTGAAGCTGGCAACGCCGAAGGGGAAGGAATAGCGGCTGTAGCCGTAGGAATATTTTTCGACAAAAAGATAATCCCCTATTCTCAGCGCCGGATACATAGAGGCGGAGGGGATATTAAAAGGCTCGAACAAAAACGCGCGGATAACCAGCGCAATCGCCGCGGCGAGCACCATGGCTTTGACCAGCTCGAAGAAATCGTCTTTTTCTTTTTTATCTTCACCGCCGCCATCGGCTGCACGTTTTTTTTCTTCCGCTTCGTCGATGTCGGTGTAGATTTTGCTGGGCTCGGTCGTCACGTTTTTCATCCTGTTTTATCTCGCCGATATAATCACGAAAGCCAGCGCGAAGGGCGGCTCGTCGCTGAGGCTGACATGCATATCCACCGTCATACCCGCTGGCGTCAGGCGGGTCAAACGCTCTTTGGCGCCGCCCGTCAGTTGCAGCCCCGGTTTTCCGGCGGAATCGTTGATAACCGCTATATCTTTCAGGTGGATATGGTCGCGGATGCCAAGGCCGAGCGCCTTGGCGCAGGCTTCTTTGGCCGCCCAGCGCTTGGCATAACCCGCAACCGCGATGTCGCTGTTGCGGCCCGCCCGGCTCTCCACATGCGCGCGCTCTTCTTCGGTGAAGCAGCGTTCGATAAAACGCTCCCCGTGGTCGAGCAGCACCGCGCGGATGCGGTCGATGCTGACGATGTCTGTTCCTGTACCGATAATCATCCGGCTGTCCTTTCGCTCTCGGCTGCCGCGTTCTTTTTGTTGTCCTGCGTGCGCCGCTTATAGCCCGCCACCAGACGCCGCACGCCGTAAAAACCCGCCAGCCATGCGGGCAGCAAATACGGCAGACTGCCAACCGTCATGGGCAGCAACAGCTGCATCGGGCTTTCCATCAGCAGCTTGAGGCTGAGCGCATGCGGCGCGGGCGATATGGCGGCGGCGGCCGCCCCTTGCAGCACATCCGCGTGCCCCATCAGCCAATGCCCCGTATGATACGTCACCAGCCAGATAACCGGAAACGTCCACGGATTACCCGCAACCACCGTGCCGATAACCATGGCGACGACCGAACCCCGCATCGCCCAGCACATAAATGCGCCCAGCAGAAGATGAAACCCCAGAAAGGGCGTCAGCGATACCACAACACCGTTCGCAAAGCCGACAGCGATGTAATAAGGCGTGCCTGACAACCGGCCGATGCGGTGCAGGTAGTATCGCGATAACCGTCGCCAGCCCATGCACGGCCAGAAAACATTGCGCAGTTTTTGGCGAAGGGTTTGTGGCTTGCGGCGTTTGAACATGAAAGCCTACCGGCTGCGCGCCCTGTTGACGGAGGTGATTTCGGGCGTCGCCCGCAAAGCCGCGATAATATCGCTGAGGTGGCGGCTGTCGCGCACATAAACGTCAATCATCATGTCCCAGAAATCGAGCGAGCGGTTCATGATTTTAAGGTTCGTGATATTGCCCTGATTCTTGCCGATAACAGTCGAAAGCGTGCCCAGCGCACCCGGCGTGTTGGCAATCGTAATCAGCAAGCGGCCAACATGGCTTTCGGGACTGTCTTCGCCGTCTTCCCACGAAACGTCGAGCCAACGCTCAGGCGTATCGGCGAAGCTTTCCAGCGTATCGCAATCGATGGTGTGGATGGTCACGCCCTTGCCCGTTGTCACGATGCCCACGATGCGGTCGCCCGGCAGCGGGTGGCAGCAGCGCGCGAAATGCAGCGCCATGCCGGGGATAAGCCCCTTGATGGGCAT
>DDBY01000162.1:0-7835 GCA_002334985.1 Micavibrio sp. UBA2020 | reverse complement strand
GCTTCTTTCGGGCGCTGTTCGGGGTGCAGGGCATAGAAAACCTCGCGGCTGGCGATATGGCCGGAGCCGATGCCCGTCAGCAGGTCTTCGATGTTTTCGGTTTTAAACTGGCGGTAAATATCGTGGTTGAACTGGCGTTCGTTGTAATCGTAGCCTTCCTGCTTGAGCACTTTTTGCAGCATGGCCTTGCCGAGGCTCATATACTGTTCGCGCTGTTGCAGGCGGATGAAACGGCGAATGCGCGCCTTGGCCTTGCCGGTAACGACGAAGCGTTCCCAGTTGGGACTGGGCGTCTGGCTTTTCGATGTCGTGATTTCAACCTGGTCGCCGTTGCCGAGTTTGGTATTGAGCGGCACGATGCGCCCGTTCACTTTCGCGCCCACCGTTTTATCGCCAAGGTCGGAGTGCAGGGAGTAAGCAAAGTCCACCGGCGTCGCACCGCGCGGCAGGTTAATCAAATCACCGTTCGGCGTGAAGCAGAATACCTGGTCCTGATAAAGTTCAAGCTTGGTGTTTTCGAGGAATTCCTCGGGGCGCTGCGCATGCTCCACGATGTCCATCAGCTCGCGCAGCCAGCGGTACTGGCGGCCTTCGGTATTCTTGGCTTCGGTCGTTTGTTTGTAAGACCAGTGGGCGGCAACGCCGAGCTCTGCCTCTTCGTGCATTTCGGGGGTGCGGATTTGCACTTCGATGCGGTGGTTTTCCGGCCCGATGACCGTGGTATGGAGCGAGCGGTAACCGTTCGGCTTGGGCAGGGAGATATAATCCTTGAACCGCCCCGGCACCGTCGGGTAGAGCCCGTGAATAACCCCCAGTGCATGATAACACTCCGCCACACTGGGCACGAGGATGCGGAAGGCCATGATATCCGACAACTGTTCGAACGAGATGTTCTTGCGCTGCATTTTTTTCCAGATGGAATATTTGGTCTTCTCGCGCCCGTAAACGCCGGCTTCGAGGCCGCCTTCGCGCAGTTTTTTCACCAGCTCGTCGATGATACGGGCAACGACCACGTCGCCCCCTTCGTCGCGCAGATAGTTCAGACGGGCGGAAATACTCTCGCGCGCTTCGGGGTTCAGCGCCTCGAAGGAAATATCCTCAAGCTCTTCCTTGATTTTATGCACGCCGATACGCTCGGCGAGCGGCGCGTAAATCTCCAGCGTTTCAAGACCGATGCGGCGGCGCTTTTCCGGCTTGGGAATATGATGCAGCGTGCGCATGTTATGCAGGCGGTCGGCCAGCTTGACCAGCAGCACGCGGATGTCTTCGGACATCGCAAGGACGAGTTTGCGGAAATTTTCCGCCTGCTTTTCCTGCGCGCTCTGGAATTCGATTTTCGAAAGCTTGGTCACGCCATCGACAAGACGCGCGATTTCCTTGCCGAAAAGTTTTTCAATTTCTTCCAGCGTCGCGCCGGTGTCTTCGACCGTATCATGCAAAAGCGCGGTGCAGATAGACGCCGTATCCAGCTTCATTTCCGTCAGAATGCCCGCAACTTCCAGCGGGTGGGAAAAATACGGATCGCCCGAGGCGCGCGTCTGCGCCCCATGCGCCTTCATGGCATAGACATAGGCGCGGTTGACCAGATCCTCGTTCATGTCGGGATCGTAGGCCTTGATAATTTCAACGAGTTCGTACTGCCGCAGCATCCGCCATCCTGTAGTTTTTTATTGTTGTGCGCGGGCGCTGGCCGCAAAGCCGCATCCCGCCGCAAAGTCGGCGGCATGAAAAAAGCCGCCCAAGCATTTAAGTATAGGCGGCTTTTTCCGAATTTGTAAGGTATTTGGCGTTAAATGTCGTCTTCGCCACCGAAATCGTCACCGCCGAAATCTTCACCGGCTGCGGGGGTCAGGTCTTCATCGCCCTCTTCTGCGTCATCGGCACTGTCAGCCTCTTCGCCGAGGTCTTCGCCCATGCCGGCGCCTTCCAGTTCGCCCTCGGCTGCCTGACCGGCAACCTGCGCCCATTCGCTTTCGCCTTCCATGACGTCGATGATGTCTTCGCCTTCGTCTTCGACTTCGATGACTTTCTGGTGGTTTTTCACCAGCGATTCACGCAGACCGTCGAGCGAAATATCGGTATCGGCGATTTCGCGCAGGGAAACCACGGGGTTTTTGTCATTGTCGCGGTCAACCGTCAGCGGGGAGCCAGAGCCGATTTCGCGCGCGCGCTGCGATGCCACCAACACCAGTTCAAAACGGTTGGGAACTTTCAGAACGCAGTCTTCGACTGTTACACGAGCCATCGCGGGTCACCTTTGCAAGTTTCAGCCGGAAAAAAACCGGCGGAGAATAACGGGGCAGGATTCGGGCATAGCCGAGTCTGCAAAACAGGCATTTTTTATAAAACCAGCCCCTTATCTTTGCAACAAAAATTCAAGGCCGGAGGCTTGTTTTTCCGCCTCCACGCCCTCATTTCATGTTTCGATAAGAAGTTGAGTTATTTTTAATAAAGATGCTTGACAGAGTCAAATATCTCGGATTATAGAGTTGCTCTGACCTGATAATGGCGGGCGTGGGTTTTGCCACTGCCATTTACGAAACACGGGGCAGCGCCAACGACACAATTAACAAAAACGCCCCCTCCAATCAAGGGGCGGGAAAACGTTTCCGAAGCCAGAGGTTAACATCTTGAAAAACAACAAAAATTCTGAATTCGCCGGCGCAAGCTTCTTCTACCCTGCCGAAAAGCTCGCCGTGTTCATTGACGGGGCGAATCTTTACGCCGCCGCCAAAAGTCTTGAATTCGACATCGACTATAAACGCCTGCTGAACTGGATTTCCGGCCAAAGCCGCCTTGTTCGCGCGTTTTACTACACCGCCCTGATGGAAGATCAGGAATATTCCCCCATCCGCCCGCTTATCGACTGGCTGGACTACAACGGCTACACCATGGTGACCAAGCCCGCCAAGGAATTCACCGACCACACGGGCCGCCGCAAGATTAAAGGCAACATGGATATCGAGCTTGCCATCGACATGATGGAACTGGCCGACCACGTTGACCACATCGTGCTGTTTTCGGGCGATGGCGATTTCCGCCGCCTGCTGGAATCGGTACAGCGCAAAGGCACGCGCGTCACGGTCGTATCCACCATTCGCACCCAGCCCCCGATGGTGGCGGATGAACTGCGCCGTCAGGCCGACCATTTCATCGACCTCGTCGATTTGATGGAATTCATCACGCGTCAAGGTGGCGGCCAAAACGCAGCAGCTGCTGCTGCCGCTGCAAGCGCGCCCGCAGGCGGCGACACCGACGGCACCAGCCCGACGCCGACCCCGCGCATCCGCGCCTGATTTAAAATATCTGCCTTATCAAGCAGCCCGCCCGCCGGAAAAAGGTTCAGCCTTGATAACGGCGCGGCGGGCTGTTAAACATCCGGCATGAAAAAAGCCGCCTGCCCCGCACAAAAACACGAAGCCCCCGCCAAGGATTGCGGCACCTGCCCGCGTCTGGCTGATTTCCGCCGCGAAAACCGCGCGGCTTTTCCGCTGATGTTCAACGCGCCCGTGCCGTCGTTTGGCGACGACGACCCCGCGCTTTTGATTGTCGGCCTTGCGCCCGGATTGCGCGGCGCGAATTTTACGGGGCGCCCCTTCACCAACGATTACGCGGGCGATTTGCTCTACCCCACACTGGTCAAATTCGGATTTGCCAGCGGCACCTACGACAAACGCGCCAATGACGGGCTAGAACTGATAGACGCACGCATCACCAATGCCGTGCGCTGCGTGCCGCCGGAAAACAAGCCCCTGCCCGCCGAAATCGCCGCCTGCCGTCCGTATCTGGAGCAGGAATTGCAGCGCTTCACGCGCCTCAAGGCCATCATCGCGCTTGGCACGGTTGCGCACCAAAGCGTACTGAAGGCGCTCGGCTTCACCGCCGCCGCCTGCAAATTCGGCCACGATTTGCACTATACGCTTGCGCCCAAGAAGAACATGCAATACCCGGTCACGCTTATCGACAGCTATCACTGCTCCCGCTACAACGTGAACACGGGGCGCCTGACCACAGAAATGTTCGAAGCCGTCGTCAGCCGCGCCAAAAAAATCTGCGCCTAGAAAAGCTATGCCTGAAACATAAAAAAAGCCGGTATAAACCGGCTTTTTTTATGTTTGAAGATACGCGGTTATTGCCGCGCCGCTTCTTGCAGTTCGCGCACGACCTGCGCGATGGGACCCAGAAGCTCTTCCGCGTCCTGCAAAACTTTTTCAACCAGCTTGACCGCGGTATCCAGCGGCACATTCTGGTCGAGGTTGATATATTCCTGCTCTTTCGGCATCGCGGAATAAAGCTTGGACAAATGCCCCGCCAGCTTGATGTCGAGAAGCGAGAGCTTGCCCACGTTCGCTTCAAACACTGTCTTGCTATAGCTGGGGTGTTTTTGCACGATGTCGCCGACCTGCTGGTATTTCGGCGTTTGCACAGGGTCGTTCAGCGTTTTCAGCAAATCGCCGTAGATGACAAGGAAGGCTTCAATCTTGTTTTTGTTTTCGGTCAGCTCGCCCTCCAGCGTGGTGACAAGCACCTGACGCTCGCGTGATTGCAAAAGCGCTTCTTTGCGCTCGGCCTGCAAATTCTCGCTCGACTGGCTTTGCGAAAAACGGCCCATGAAACGCAGCATGATAAGCGCATTGAAAAGGAAGCCGAGGAACATGCCGCCGAAAATCACCAGCGGCGCCAGAACGTCGGATTGCAGCCATTTGGGCAGCGTCGGCGCTTGCTGGTCTTTCAGCGCCCAGACGCCTTTTTTGGCGATGCGCGCCTGCTCCTGCGCCGTTTCATAGCCGGAGGCGAAGGGCATGTTATACGTCTGGCGGCGGTCCACGATGGCATAGCCGTTGTTGAGAAGCTCCAGCGCCAGTTCGCGGTTTTCCTGCGTGACGCAGCGGCCGATAAGCTCCGGCACCACGCCGCCTTCCAATTTACAGCTGACCTGCCCTTCCTGAATAAGCGAGGTCAGAAGCTCCATCGCGCGCAGCTCCAGCATCGTCTCGCTCGACGTCACGGGGCGAATACCCCAGAGGCGTATCATCAACCCCTCCGCGCGCAGGGTCACGGGGTCAATCGGCACCATCGGGCGCTGGATGCGCTCCGGCAGGCGCGAGGCGGCAGGGGCTGCCCCTTGTGTTGTCGCAGGTGCCTGCGCCGTTTGCGGTGCGGCGCGCTGCTGCGATTGCGCCTGCACGTCATGCAGCGGCAAAAACAAAACAGCGGAAAGCGAAACAGCGACCAGCGCGGCCGTGGCAAGAAAACGCATAAAATCCCCCATCAGAAACGATGCAGTGCGGACGCACCGGAGTAGTCCATTTTAGCGCAAAAATAGTTAATATTCCAAACGCTTGCAAAAACAAGCTTCTGGAAAGCCTATCTGGCCACAGTTTTCGGAATCGGCAGGAAGGGGAAGAGCCATCCGGCCAGCTGCTGGGGGTTGCGCGTTTGTATCAGCACGCGGCCGGGGCCGCGGAAACGGCAGGCAAACCCCTCACCCGACGTCACGGCGGAAACCCAGCCGCTGCCGCCCTTGGTGATTTCGTATTTCATCGACGCATCCCACGCGACAAGATGGCCGTTGTCGATAAGCACCGTCTCGCCTTCGGGAATTTCAATCGTATGGATGGAGCCGTAGGTGGAGAGAAACACAGTCCCCTCGCCAAAGACCTTGACGATAAAAAACCCCTCGCCGCTGAAAAGGCCTTTGGACAGGCTTTGCATCTTGGTGGATACCTGCACGCCCTCGGTCGCGGCCAGATAGCCGTCTTTTTGCACCAGCAGCTCGCGCCCCGCGCCGACTTCGGCCGTAGTGATATTGCCGGGGGTCGCCGCCGCCAAAAGCGCCCAGCCGTTGCCGTGCGTGGCTTCTATCTGCTGCATGAAAAAGCTTTCGCCCGAAAATTTCCGCGCGATGCCGCGCAGGAAACCGCCGTCCATCTTGCCGGTCAGCGCCATGCCTTCGGACATCGCGACCATCGCGCCGCTTTCGGCTTTAATCTTCTCGCCCTCCTGCAAATCAAAACGCAGCAGAGGAAAGGCGACATCGGCGGTGATGCTGTATTTCATGGCAGGCAAACTCCGGTTTTAAAGGGGGGAAAGAAAGGGCGGCGGAAATCAATAAGGCGTTTTGTCGGATTTTTTCATCCAGTTTTCGAAAACAATTTTCGCCTCGTCGCGCAGGAACATTTTGCTGGGCAGGCTGCGTTTGTCTTCGGTCACTTTGAATTCGCTATAGATGAAATCATCATCAAAGCCAATACGCGCGGCATCTTCGCGCGTATTGCCGAAATAGATGCGGTCGACGCGTGCCCAATAAAGGGCAGCAAGGCACATTGGGCACGGCTCGCAGCTGGTATAAACCTCGCAGCCGGAGAGGCTGAAATCGCCCAGCGCCTTGCAGGCTTCGCGGATGGCGACCATTTCGGCATGCGCCGTCGGGTCATTGCTGGAGGTAACCTGATTCCACCCCTCCGCAATAATCTTGCCGCCCTTGACGATAACGGCGCCGAAGGGCCCGCCGCAATTCGCATCCATCTTTTCCTGACTGAGGTCGATGGCGCGGCGCATGAAGCCTTCGCGGTCGGCCTTTGCCTGCGGGTCGCGCATATCAGGGGCAAGCGGTTTGGACGCCGGCACGGTTTCATTCACGATTTTTTCGGCAATGCCCGGCAGCAAATAACCCTGAATGTTTTGCAAAAGTTTTTCCGGCATCACGGGTTTTTTCATGATGGTGACTTGGTCAACGCCGATGCGCTCTTTGACCGCGGCCTGATTGTCTTCGTCCGTCAGCGCGATGACCGGCAGGCGGCTGTAGCTCATTTTCAGCTTATGCAGGAGGCCGATGTTGTCGATATTGTCGTTTTCAACGTCCAGCACCAAAAGCTGTAGCGGCTTGGCCAGAAACGCCGTCGCCTCGTCGCCCGACTTGGCCTCATACGTTTCGTATCCCTTGTTGTTGAGGATACCGATGATAAGCTTGCGCGTGATATCGTTGTTTTCGACGACCAGAATATGGCCTTGTTCGCTGACGGGCATGGTTTATGCGTTCCTGATGTTATTCAACATGTTCGTGCGGGGTGTCTTCTTTTTTCGCCGCTTTGCCGGATTTGGTGGGCGGATAGTTGAAAACGAGCTTGCCGTCTTTTTCGTCAATTTCAACAGCGCCGCCCTTCACCAGCTTGCCGAACAGCAATTCTTCGGCCAGCGGTTTTTTGACGTATTCCTGAATGACGCGGGCAAGCGGGCGGGCGCCCATGGCCGGGTCGTAGCCTTTCTTGCCCAGCCATTGCCGCGCAGCGTCGCTGAGGGTAATCGTCACGCCACGGTCGCCCAGCAGCGCTTCGAGCTGCATGATGAATTTTTCGACCACGCGGCCAATCGTTTCCGGCGATAGCGCGCTGAACGGGATGATGGCATCAAGGCGGTTTCTGAATTCGGGGCTGAAGGCGCGGTTGATGGCTTCTTCGTCATCACCAACACGCAGTTCGCGGCCGAAACCCATGCCGGGTTTGGCCAGTTCCGCCGCGCCCGCGTTGGTGGTGAGAATGAGAATAACGTTGCGGAAATCAATCGTCTTGCCGTTGTTATCCGTCAGCTTGCCGTAGTCCATGACCTGCAAAAGAATATTGTAGATATCCGGATGCGCTTTTTCGATTTCATCCAGCAGCAGCACGGCATGCGGGTGCTGGTCAACTTTATCGGTCAGCATGCCGCCCTGGTCAAACCCGACGTAGCCCGGCGGGGCGCCAATCAAGCGCGCAACGCTGTGACGCTCCATGTATTCGGACATGTCAAAGCGCAAAAGCTCCAGCCCCAGCGTTTTTGCCAGCTGCTTGGCCACT
>DDBY01000237.1 GCA_002334985.1 Micavibrio sp. UBA2020 | reverse complement strand
GCATAGAACAGCATGAAGGCGGAATCGACCGTCCCCACCAGCCAGGTCCAGGGGTCCTGCGGCAGCGGATAGGGCAAAACGCCAGCCATCCCCTGCGTGCAGAAGGACGGGCCGATGGGCGCGTTATGGGCGCGGATAACCAATTAGTAACCGACCGCCCGGCGGAAAGTGCCCGGGCGTTCCTCTGTTACCGCAGCTTTCTCCGCCTCGTCATTGCTGGCGTCGAAAAGCTTTTCCCCCGCTTCGGCTACGGTTGTGGATTTTACGCTCGCGCCCGTTTTGTCGGCGGCGGGTGCTTTTTCAGCAACCGGCGCGGTGGGGCGGACGGCGATGCGTGCTTCGATACGGCTGCCGGATTCGATTTCCAGCGCGCCATATTCAATTTCGCCCGTGATGTGGGCGGTAGATTTTACGGTCAGGCGGCCTTTGACCACCAGTTTGCCGTCGAAACGGCCGGCGATAACGGCGTCCTGCACTTCGGCGGTGCCGGTGAAGCTGCCGGTTTCAAGGATGTCGAGGCGCTGGGTCAGCAGGGTTTCTGCGGTGACGCTGCCTTCGACAGCCAGATGCTGGCAATCGGTAATCTGGCCGTTCAGCACGATGCCGCGGCCGACGATAAGGCGGCGCTGTTCATCGGCGGCAACAGCGGCGGCGGGTGCGCTGTTGTAGGGCATGGTGCCCATGAGCATGGCGCTATGGCCGGGAATGTCGCTTCGGATCATTTTTTTCTCAACGTTCATTTGGGTGCCCTCATTTTAAAGCCGCAAACCCTTTTGCCAACACAAATCGAACAGATGGCTTTGTTATGTATTTGACGTTTTAGGGTGCTGAATCCGTACCATGCCCCTGATAGAGCGTCCAGATTTTATAGGTTAACAACCCCGCCGGAGGGCTGAAAAACGCCTGATTAATAATTTTTTAACGATAAATCAAAGGCATACGATTCCCGATTTTATCGCCTCGAAACCGCCACTTTTTAACATAAAGTATAAAAATGCCCCCTGCCTGCCGTCCTGCCCCGACGGTAAAAAGCGACTCAGCCGCGCGGGGGTTTGGGCAGGCTGGCGGTTTTATGCACACGCGGCGCAGCTTCGGGGACTTGTCCGCCCAGCTGCACAAGACGACCTGCAGCCTCCTCCAGCACGGATACATCCGCGATGTCGCCGAAGTCGCGGACGCTTACAGCCATCGCAGGCATGCCGCCTTCGGGTGCGGCGCGCTCCGCAATTGTTGTTTGCTGGCGCAGCGTGAAATTAAAAACATGCGTCAGCGTGCCGCCCGCAGGCAGATGCAAGGTTTCCGAGAAAACATCCGGTGCTATCAGCTGGTAGCGCTGGTTTGCGCGGCTATGCGCTTCGGCGGCGGCGGCTTGCGTTTGGGCCGCGGTCACGCGCTCTTGCAGCGGCGATAAAAGCGGCGATTGCGGGTTTTGCTGATGCAGGCGCGTATGCAGGTCGGCGCCGAAGCTGGCCATATCCTTGCTGTGCCCGGCCAGAAGGGCGAAAGCGTCGGCGTGGCCGAAAGCCAGCGTCTGGTAAATCGCCGCACCGCCGTCGGCATCCGGATTGGCGCCCTTGCCCAGCAAAAGGCGCAGTTTATCCACATCCCCCGTTTCCGCGACGGAGGCCAGCACCAAATCCAAAGCCTCGCCATGGCCTACAAATTTACCCGTCCAGGACAGGGCGAAGGCAAGGTCGTCGGGCGTCCCGCGCGAAAAATGCGCCAGCACCACGGCAAAGGATTTGACGTCTTTGGCGGCGACCTGCTGCAAATGCCACCCCACACCTTCGTGCCAGTGCGCGCCTGCGACAAGCCTGAGCGGCGCGTCGGCGCCGATGCTGGAATTTTTCTCCTGCGCGTTGCGCGCGCTCAGCGCCTGCCAGACCGAAATGTCTTTTTTCACAAGCGCGCTTGCAAACAGTTGGCGCGCATGCAGGATATCGCCGGGCGCGCTGTCATCGAAATCAAACCCGCGTTTTTCAAGCACCGCCGCCAGCGCCGCGCCCGCATTCATTTCGACCGCCAGCGCGCAAAGGGCGAAGCGCATTTCGCGGTCGGTTTTGTGCGTATTCATCAAATAGCGCACGCGCCGGGGCTTGTTTTGCGCGACGGCTTCCTCGAGCGCCTTTTTCCACGCGCCAAAGCCGCCAATGGACTGCGCCCATGACTGGTCTTCCTGCGGCAGGCTGTCGATGTGCTTGGGTTTGCCGAACATATTATTTTCCAAAAAATATTCCGGCGACATTACGCATAATAAAAGCGGCTGTCAATGACCGCCGCTTTTATCGAAAAATCAGTGCCTTCGCATACATTATATATGCGTATGACGCCTTACGCTTTATGCGTATGACGCATTGTCGGGAAGGCGATGACGTCGCGGATACTGTGGCTGTCGGTCAGCAGCATAACCAGGCGGTCGATACCGATGCCAAGGCCGCCCGTGGGGGGCAGGCCGTATTCCAGCGCTTCGACGAAATCTTCGTCCAGCATTTGCGCTTCTTCGTTGCCGGCTTCGCGCGCCTCGACCTGTTTTTTGAAACGGGCGAGCTGGTCGAAGGGGTCGGAAAGCTCCGAAAACGCGTTGGCGACTTCCCAGCCGTTGACGTAGGTCTCGAAACGCTCGGTCAGCGTATCGTTGTCACGGTGGACTTTGGCCAGCGGCGAAATGTCTTTGGGCATGTCAATCACATGCGTCGGCTGCACAAGGTCGGCCTCGACTTTTTCGCCGAAAACAGCTTCGAGGACTTCGCCCCAGTTGCTACCTTCTTTCACATGCACGCCAAGCTCTTTTGCTTTAACCGCTGCGGCTTTGGCATCGGGGATGGCGCCGAAATCGACGCCGGTTTTTTCGGTGACCAGCTGCGTCATCGTCTTGCGCGCCCAGGGTGCTTTGAAGTCGATTTCTTTTTCGCCGAATTTGATTTTCGTCTCGCCGCCGTGCAGCAGCTTGACGGCGCCTTCGATAATGCGCTCCGTCAGCGCCATCATGTCGTTGTAATCGGCATAGGCCTGATAGATTTCGACCGAGGTGAATTCGGGGTTGTGCTTGACCGAAATTCCTTCGTTGCGGAAGCAGCGGTTAATCTCGAACACGCGGTCGAAGCCGCCGACGACAAGGCGCTTCAGGTGCAGTTCGGGCGCGATGCGCAGGTAAAGCTGCATGTCGAGCGCGTTGTGATGCGTCAAGAACGGCTTGGCATTCGCACCGCCCGCGATGGAGTGCAGCATCGGGGTTTCGACTTCCATGAACCCCTCGCCGCTCAAAACCTGACGGATGAACGAGATGATGCGGCTGCGTTTGCGGAATGTCTCGCGGCTTTCATCGTTCATGATGAGGTCGAGATAACGTTTGCGGTATTTCAGCTCTACGTCATGCAGGCCATGGTATTTTTCCGGCAGCGGGCGCACGGATTTGGTCAGCATCTCTACCTTTTCGGTATTGATGGTCAGCTCCCCGCGCGGGGTGCGGCGCACTTTGCCCGTCACACCGATGATGTCGCCGATGTCGTAATAGGCCATTTGCTCCAGCAGCTCCGGTGCGACGTGTTCCTTGTGGCTGAAAATCTGGATTTTGCCCGTGGTGTCCTTGAGGTCGATGAACATGCCCGAATTGCGGTTCGACATCACGCGGCCCGCAACGGACACGACGTCTTCGGTCGCTTCGCCGTTTTGCAGGGCTTCATATTTCTTTTGCAAATCACCCGCGTATGCCGTGACGTCGAAACGGTAGGCGAAGGGATTGACGCCCTTCAGCTGCAGCTGCTTCATGTTTTCGATTTTCGCCTCGATAAGGGCGTTGGAATCGGTGGCGTGCTGTTCGGCTGCGGGTTGCTGTTTGGACATGATTTCGTCTTTCTGCGTGTTATTTTTCAAGCACCATATCGTAATGCGGGATACCGGCATCCATGTACTCGGACCCGCGGGTGCGGAAGCCAAGCTTTTCGTAGAACGGCACGGCCTCTGCCTGCGCGCTCAGCTTGAACAGCTGAATATCGCCCGCCTTGGACAGTTCCTGCAAGATGTATTTCATCAAAACCCCGCCCACGCCGCGGCTGCGGTGCTCTTTCAAAACGGCGACACGTTCGATTTTGGCGGCGCTGCCCATCAGGCGCACGCGGCAGGTGGCGATGATATCGCCGTCGGCCTGCACGGCAAAGTGGCGGGCGGCGGCGTCCATGCCGTCTATCTCCAGATTGGCGGGGACATGCTGCTCTTCGACGAAGACCTTGTGCCGGATTTCAAGGCAACTTTTCATATCTTCGGGGCTTTGCACGGGATAGCAGCGGATTTGCATTGAATATCCTTTTTATAATGGCTGCATATCTGCCAAAAACAGACGTTCAAATCAAGGATTTAACGGCAAAGCTTTGTAAATTGACATAATTTTCCCCGCCTGCTAGTTTGAGCGCATGAATAAAACAGCAGTCAAAACATGGACGGCCATTTCAGGTTCGTGGCGCACGGTTAACGGCGCCGTCGAGTCGGACGTGCGCGCGACTGTCGCCGGTATTATCACCGCGGGCGGCGGCATCGTCACAGGCGGCGCGCTCGGCGTCGATTACATTGCCACGGACGAAGCGCTGAAACACGCCCCTGACGCAAGCCGCCTGAAAATCATCCTGCCGACATCGCTGAGCGATTACGCCAACCATTATTTCAAAAAAGCAGGCGAGGGCGTGATTACCCCGCAGCAGGCACAATCATTGATTGCCCAGCTGCGCGGGGTAAAGGATACCAATCCCGCCGCCCTCACCGAAATGCATCACACCGTCTGCACGCCCGAAACCTATTACGACCGCAACACAGCTGTACTGGCCGCGGCGGACAATCTTGCCGCCTTTCAGGTGAACGGCAGCGCAGGCACGCAGGACACCATCGATAAAGCGCAGGCGCGCGGCATGCCTGTCCTGCACAAAAAATATATTCTCTAGGAC
>DDBY01000132.1:20086-22020 GCA_002334985.1 Micavibrio sp. UBA2020 | reverse complement strand
GGCTGTCTTTTAAATTATAGGCAAGCTTCCCTAAGATTTTGTAACTCGGGGCTGAATGGTTTATAGTCGGGGCGGGCGCGGCCAGAGTCTTGCACCGGCTCGATTTTGTGTCGATGGCGCGGTGCGGCCACGGCGCCGCGTTAACAGACATTAATATAGGCCAAAGACCTGCCATGGCAAAACGGCTTTTTTCATCAACCTTGCATCTGGCGGATGTAACCTGCATTCGCGGTAGCCGTTTGCTTTTCCAAAACTTTTCCGCTTCGCTGGCGCCGGGTGACGTGCTGCGTCTGGCAGGGGAAAACGGCACGGGCAAGACCAGCCTTCTGCGTCTGATTGCAGGGGCGCTGCCGTGCAGCGGCGGCCATGTTTTATGGAATAAAGAAGATATTTTGGAAAACGAGCGCGAGGCGCATAATGCCCGCTTCGCCTTTCTGCCCGCGGATGACCGCGACCTAAAACTTCTGGAAACTGCAGCGGAAAATCTGCTGTTCTGGGCGCATCTGTGGCAGCTGGCCAATCCGGCGGCGGCTGTGGACGCGGCGCTGGACGCGATGGGGCTTGGCGCGCTTGCACAGACGCAGGTGCGTGTGCTGTCGGCGGGGCAGAAGCGCCGTCTGTCGCTCGCGCGTATGATAATGAAACAAAGCCCGCTCTGGCTGATGGACGAGCCGTTCAATGCGCTGGATGACAAGGCGATTGCGCTTTTGTCGCAGGCCATGGCGGCGCATCTGGCGGCGGGGGGCATGATTATCATGGCAACCCACCACCACCCCGATATCGCAGGCATGCAAACCGCGGTGTTGCAGGCACAAAGGCAGGTGGCATGATGTCTGCCCTTGTCGCCCTTGTCGCGCGCGATATGCGCCTTACGCTTGGCCGCGGGTCCGAAGGCTTGGTCACGCTGTTTTTTTTCCTGATGGTGGTGATGGTGTTCGCCCTTGCCCTTGGCGGCGATGCGGCGCTGATTGGCCGGGCGGCGGCGGGCATTATCTGGACCGCCGCGGTCCTCTCCGCGCTGCTCACGCTTGAATCGGTTTATCACCGCGATTATGCCGACGGCACGCTGGATTTGCTTTTGCTCTCCCCGCTGCCCGCATGGCAAATTGTGGCGGCAAAAATGCTGTCGCACTGGATTTTGGGCGGACTGTTGCTTTTGCCCGCGGCGCTGGTGGCTGCGCCGATGTTGTTTGTGCCCTTTGCTGCGCTGCCTGTTTTGCTCTTGTCTTTGCTGATGGGCACGTTATATCTCAGCCTGCTGGGCGGGCTTGGCGCTGCGCTGACGCTGGGCAGCCGCCGCCCCGGGCTTTTGCTGGTGGTTATCGTGCTGCCGCTTTACACGCCGATGCTGCTTTTGGGCGGCATGGCCGCTTCCGCCGCGATGATGGCCATGCCGGTCAAAGCCTATCTGCTGCTGCAGGCGGCCTTGCTGCTGCTGGCTTTGCCGCTGGCGCCTGCCGCTGCCGCGGCCAGCCTGACGACGAATATGAGGTCATCGTGATACGCCGTTTTGCCAACCCCACCCGTTTTCTCGCGCTTGCCCGTGTGGTGATGCCAGCGGCGGCGGTTTTGTGTGCGGCTTTGCTGGCGCTCGGCCTTTGGCTGGCGCTGGTTGTGTCGCCGCCGGATTACCAGCAACAAGAAACCGTGCGCATCATGTATGTGCATGTGCCCGCTGCGTGGATGGCGCTTTTTATCTATACCAGCATGGCCATTGCGGCGATAACCGGTTTTGTGTGGAAACATATCGTGGCCGAACTGTATGCGCGCGCCGCCGCGCCCGTGGGGGCGGCCTTCACGCTGATATGTCTTGTGACGGGCGCGCTGTGGGGGCAGCCGATGTGGGGCACATGGTGGGCGTGGGATGCGCGCATGACATCCGTGCTTGTGCTGTTTTTTCTTTATATCGGCTATATCGTTCTGGTCGATGCGTT
>DDBY01000132.1:0-19744 GCA_002334985.1 Micavibrio sp. UBA2020 | reverse complement strand
GATTGGTGGAACACCCTTCACCAGCCTGCCAGCCTGACGCGCCTTGATGCGCCCGCGATTGACGCCAGCATGTTAAAGCCGCTGCTGGTTATGGCCTTTGCCTTTAAAATGTTTTTTATCGCCGTGGTTTTGCTGCGCCTTGAATCCGAAATCCTGCGCCGCCGCGTCGCCGCGCGCCAGCAGCAGCTGGCGGGGGGGATACACCCGTGAGCATCGAAACTCTCAGCCATGCCCAATATATCGCCCTTGCTTATGCGGCGGCGGGGTTGATTTTGCTTTTGGTTCTGACGCAAAGCGTGCTTGGCTATCTCTCCGCCCGTCGCGCGGCGCGCATGGTCGGTGTCGATGTCCGCCGCGGGGATGACGCCGCATCATGAAAAAACGCCAGCGTCTTTATTTCGTCATTTTCGTTTTGCTGTCGCTGTCGGGCGCTGTCGGGCTGTCGCTTTATGCATTGCGCGATAACATATCCTATTTCTATAGCCCGCGCGAAATCGCGCAGATGAAACAGGCGGGCGATGTGCGCGTGTCCGTGGGCCACCGCTTTCGCCTCGGCGGGCTGGTCGAACAAGGTAGCGTGGTCAAAAGCAAGGTGGACGCGAAAACAAGCTTCAGCGTTACCGATGGCGATGCGCGCGTGACCGTGCATTACAAAGGCATCCTGCCCGACCTGTTCCGCGAGGGGCAGGGGGTGGTTGCAACCGGCGCGCTTGCCGATAATGGCGATTTTGACGCGGCCGAGCTTTTGGCCAAACATGATGAAAATTATATGCCGCCCGAAGTCGCCAAGGCGCTGAAACAAGGCCATGAAGACGGCAAGGCGCGCATGATGCAGCAAGATGCGGTCGCGCCATGATTATCGAGCTTGGACATTTCGCGCTGGTGTTGGCCTTTTTTCTGGCGCTTTTGCAAGCTGCCGTGCCGCTTGTGGGCGCCGCGCAAAACCGCCGCAGCTGGATGGTTTTCGCGCGCCAGACGGCATGGTCTTCGCTGGGGCTTTGCACGATTGCTTTCGTCGCTTTGATGCATGCCTATGCGCTATCCGACTTTTCGGTCAAAAACGTGGTTGAAAACAGCCACACGCTCAAGCCGCTTTTGTACAAACTTGCAGGCACTTGGGGCAATCACGAAGGCTCCATGCTGCTTTGGGTCTGGATGCTCTCTTTCTGGGGCGCGATGGTGGCGGAGCGGGGCAAAAATTTGCCCGCGACACTGCAGGCGCGCGCGCTTGGTTTTCAGGCGATGGTGACGGCAGGGTTTATGCTTTTCGTGCTGGCGGCATCGAATCCTTTTACGCGTATAGACCCCGCGCCGCCCGAAGGCTTCGGCCTGAACCCTGTGCTGCAAGACCCCGCGCTGGCCATCCATCCGCCGTTTCTATACGCGGGTTATGTCGGCTTTTCGGTTGCGTTCTGCTTTGCCATGGCGGCGCTGCTGGAAAAGAAAATCGACGCCGTATGGGCAGGATTTTTGCGCCCCTGGGTGCTGGCGGCGTGGGCGGCGCTGACGGTAGGTATCGCCCTTGGCTCCATCTGGGCTTATTACGAACTGGGCTGGGGCGGTTTCTGGTTTTGGGACCCTGTTGAAAATGCGGCCTTGATGCCGTGGCTATCGGGCACGGCGCTTTTGCATTGCCTGTCCGTGCTGGAAAAACGCGGGGCGATGAAAAACTGGACGATTTTCCTCGCCATTCTGTCGTTCAGCTTGTCGTTGCTGGGGGCGTTTTTGGTGCGCTCCGGCGTTTTGACGTCGGTGCATGCCTTTGCGCTTGACCCTGCGCGCGGGGTTTTCCTTCTGGCGCTTTTGGGTTTGGCGACGGGCGGGGCGCTGTTTTTGTATGCTTTGCGTGCGCCGTATATTCGGGGCGCGGCGCTGTTTCGCCCCTTCAGCCGTGAAACTGTTTTGCTTCTCAATAACGTATTTCTGTTTGCTGCGGCTGCGACGGTTTTTATGGGCACGCTTTATCCGCTTTTTATGTCGGCGTTGGGGCTTGGCAGCGTTTCTGTGGGTGCGCCTTATTATGCGGCCGTGCTGCTGCCGATGTTGCTGCCGTTTATGGCCATGATGGGGCTGGCGCCCGCCATGCCGTGGCGCGCGGGCAAACCGCGCACGACCCTGAAGCGTTTTGCCGCACCGCTGTTGCTGACACTGGGCGCGGGGGCGGTTCTGTTTTTCTCCCCCTTGCCGTCAACGCCGGTGGTCATGGTTTCCATGCTGGGGGCGCTGTGGGTTGTACTCACCCTCGGTCAGGATGTTTTGCGCAAGGCCGGCAGTTTGCGCGGGTTTTTGTATTTGCCCGCGCGCTATTACGGCATGGTGCTGGCGCATGCGGGCTTTGCGCTGATTGTCGCAGGCGCGGCGGGTGCAACGCAGGCGCATAGCGAAGAAATCCGCTGGATGGCGGCGGGCGACCGCCTGCGCGTGGCGGGGTATGAGCTGGTCATGCTGAACGCCGTATCCGATATCGGCCCGAATTTTAACCGCGACAAAGCCGTTTTCAGCGTGCGCAATCTGGCCGATAGCGCGGCCGATACCGAATATTTTTTCATGACGCCGGAAAAACGCTGGTACCCGGAAAGCGAAAAAGCGACCAGCGAAGCGGCGTTGTCACTGCGCGGGTTTGACATGCTTTATGCCGTGCTGGGTGACGAAGACGAAAAATCGGCATCACCGCGCTTTGTGCTGCGCGTCTATTACCACCCGTTGATTGCGCTTTTGTTTGCGGGCGCTGGGTTTATCGCGCTGGGCGGGGTTCTTTCCATGCTCCCGCCGCGCGCCGCACGCGCAAGGAAAAAGGAGGCGCAGGCATGAAACCGCAGATTTTCGCGCTTGTACCCTTGCTTCTTTTTATCGGTCTGGTGGCGCTGGTGGCCGTGCCGCTTTTACGCGGCACAGACCCGGCGAAGCCCGAATCGCCCATGATAGGCCGCGCCGCGCCTGCCGCGGCTTTGCCCCCAGCACTTGCGGGGGTTCAGGGTTTTGCCCCTGCGGAAATATCGGGCAAGCCTGCTGTGATAAATTTTTTCGCATCATGGTGCGTGCCGTGTCAGGCGGAACAACCCTTTCTGGCGCGCATGGCGCGCGAATACGGTATTGCTATTTACGGCGTCAATTATAAAGACAAGCCGGCGGCGCTGGCGCCGTGGCTGCAAAAACATGGCAATCCCTTTACCGCGATTGGCGCCGATGCGGATGGCCGCGCAGCGATTGATTGGGGTGTTTACGGCGTGCCGGAGACTTTTGTCATCGACAGTGCGGGGATTATCCGCCTGCGCCATGTCGGTCCCGTGACCGCGGCGGAGTATGAAAAGATTTTCGCCCCTCTGCTGGCGGAGATGAAAAAATGAAGCTGAATAGTCTGCTGTGCGCGCTTGCCTTCGCTTTCTTCCTGCCTGCCGCCGCCATGGCGGTGCAGCCGGATGAAATTTTGCCCGACCCCGCGCTGGAGATGCGCGCGCGCGCCATCAGCCAGCAGTTGCGCTGCCTTGTTTGCCAGGGCGAAGATATCGACGAATCCGCCGCGGGGCTTGCGCGTGATTTGCGGCTTTTGGTGCGTGAACGTCTGGTCAAGGGCGACAGCGACGCGCAGGTTATCGAGTTTGTGCGCGGGCGTTATGGCGACTATGTTTTGATGAAACCGCCGCTGGCGCCGCGTACATGGCTTTTGTGGCTGACGCCCGCCGCCGTTTTGCTGGCCGGTTTTGCCGTTGTTTTGCGCATGATGCGGCCGCGCCGCAAATCCGGCGCGGGTGGTGCGGCATGACCATGCTTTATATCCTGATGGCGTTTTTGACGGCCGGCGTCTGCATCAAACTGGTGCATGTGCTGGCGCATGAACGCGGCAGTCCGCGGGCGGGGCGCGAAGACAGGTTTCTGGCGGCGGTGGTGGTGCTGGTGCTGCCGGCGGCGGCGCTGGCGTTGTACCTTTTGCTCGGCCGCCCCGATATGCGTGGGCAGCAGGCGATTTTCGATGTGACGAGCGAGCTTTCGATGCGTCAGGCCGCGCTTCTGGCGCGCCGCCCGATGTCGGTGCTTTTGGAGAAAAACCCTGACGATATTGGCGCGCATCTGGCGCTGGCCGAAATTAACCGCCGCATCGCCCGTTATGATGAAGAGGTCAAATTTCTGTCGCGCGCGGTCGCGCTGGCGCAGGCAACCGAAGACCCGTTCCTGCGGCATTATGCGGTAACGCTGGGTCAGGCGAAAATCCGCGAAAATGGCGGCGTTGTCAGCGATGACGCGCTTGCGGTTTTTGCCTTTGTGCGGGGGATTTATCCGCAGGAGCCGCTTTCGCGGCATTACGAAGCCCTCGCCCTTGCGCAGCGCGGCGACCCCGCGGCGGCGCTGGCGCTATGGCAGCAGTTGCTGTCAGAAGGGCCCGCGCGCGCCTATTGGAAAGATATGGTGCGCAAGGAAATGAACACGGCGCGCAATGCCTTGCGCAAGGCGCAGGCCGAAAAGCCGTCATCTACCAGGGAAAATAGTGAATAGTTTCTAGCGTCGACGTTGCGGCTGGCCGGGAACGGGTATGGGGTTCGGCTCATGCGCGCAGGCGTTTGACAGGCGCGTGTATTCTTCGCGGTTGTCGATGCGTTGGTGGCGGGCGCGGCGCACCTGATCCATTTCGGCAATCGCGTTTTGCGCGGCGGCCTGCACTTGCTGGCCAATCCATTCCTGCACTTGCGGCAGCTGGTTTTTGGTCACGGGCTGCATGGGCGGAATGCTGTTGACCGCGCGCTGGATATTCGCCTGAATACGCGGAATAAATTCGTTAAGGGTGATGATGTCCAGATTCACGTGCTGCACTTCGTGCTGCATGGTGGTGTTATAGCGGCAGGTGCCGGGTCTGTATTCATTTGCGATATACACGTCCGGCTGGTAATCCAGAACGACCTGAATTTGTTTGATGGAGGCGCAGTGCGCATCGACGCCGCGCATCGACATGATGTTCATCTGTATTTGGCGCGAAATCAGGATTTTGCCCTGCGTGACGCCGCCGACAACGTAAATTTCATTGTCATGGCGTGAAAACGTGGTGTCTATCTGGAAGTTGCCGAGCTGTGCGCTGGGTACATGATAATAATACTTCGGCGTGCCGTTGCGGGTCTGAATGTAAACGGGGCCTGGCTGCACTTGCGGGCAGCTGTAAATGCTGGCAAGGCTCATCAGGCCTGCGCTGACGATATGTTCAAGCCCGAAAATCATGCCCGTTTTCTCCCCACGCTTTTTGCCGCGGCAAGTCCTTGTTTGATTTTTGCGCCCGCGCTGCCGGCAGCCTTGCCGACTTTCAGCACGTTATCTATACGGCGCGACAGAAAGGCTTTGGTGTCGGTCTGCCCCTCGCTGTCATCGCCCAGCCAGTAAAGAATGGTAGCGGTGATAACGCCGGATAGTAAAAAGCGCTTGGTGTAGCGGTTATAATCGGTCGCCGTGTCGCCTGCCGCCTGCCAGATAATATCGGCGCTGCGCCAGACATGCCGGGGTAGCAAAAGCCCGCCGGGCGGTGTGCCGAGGTAACAAAGTGCGCTGGATACCGCCTGTTTCCATGGCGTGAGGATATCAAGCCGGATTTCAACCCCGCGTGCCACGCGGTCGCGTACGCGCAAGGGTTCCAGATTTTCACGCGCAAGTCTTGCGCGCATTTCATCGTCCGCCCAGCTGGAAAAATAAAGCGCCAGTTCGCGCGTGCCGTTCGGAAAAGCCGCATCGGCTGCGGAAACGTCTATGCCTGCGCGCGTGGCGGCGGCCTCGACCAACCCGTCGTGCCAGCCGTCAAAGGCAACATCCGGCAGGGCTGCCAGCAGAATTTTTGTGCGCAGCGTGTTCATATCTGCGCCGTCTTTGTTCCGGCGGGTGGTGTTTTGTTTCGGCTTGCGGGCGCGGCGGGCGGAGGGGGGCATGTGCGGCCTTTGAATTTGCAGGACGGATGTGTAGATTACACTAAACATCTTTTACAAATTCTAACATATTCCGGTGTCAGAGAGTAGCCATGCCCGCAAAAACCCGCGCCGCCAAGACGAAAAACCCCGTGAAAACAAGAAAATCCGCCCAGCCGCGTCAAAGCGCCACCTTGCCCGTCTGGTCGCTGGATGACCTTGTGCCGTCGCCGGCGCAAAAGCATATCGCTAAGGGGCTCGCGGCCGCCGCGCGCGATGCGGCGGCTTTTCGGGTAAAATACGAAAACAAACTCGGACGTCTCGGCGCTGAGGGGTTTGCCGCCGCCTTCGCGCTTTACGAAAAAATCAGCGAAACACTCGGCCGCTATGGCAGCTATGTCTCGCTTGACCGGCAGACCAAGCTGGACGATGCCGCAGCGGGGCAGATGTATCAATCCGTCAGTGAAACGCTGAATGATATTTCGGCGGATATGGTTTTTTTCCGGCTGGAGCTGAACCGCGTCCCTGATGCCGTTTTCACCAAATGGCTGAAGCATCCGGAAGTCGCCCGCTATAAACCCGTGCTTTCGCAGATGCGGGCCTATCGTCCTTATCAGCTATCGGATGAAGTTGAAAAAATCCTGCATGACCGCGACGTAACCGGTGCGGGCGCATGGATGCGCATGTTCGATGAAACATCGGCCAAGCTGCGCTTTCCTTTCCGCGGCAAAACGCTGACGGAAACTGAAATATTCCATCACCTGCTGTCGGACGACGCCGCCGCGCGGCGTGATGCGCATGCATCGATTGGCAGGGTTTTAAAAGAAAACGCGGGCACCTACGGTTTTATCCTCAATACCCTCGCCAAGGAAAAAGAAGTCGATGAACGCCAGCGCGGCTTCAAAAGCGTGATGGCGTCGCGTAACCTCGACAATCAGGTCGAAGACGATGTGGTGATGGCGCTTGTGGACAGCGTGCGCGCCAGCCACAAACGCCTCTCACACCGCTACTACAAGCTTAAAGCCGGCTGGATGGGAAAAAAGCAGCTGGATATCTGGGACAGAAACGCACCGCTGCCCTTCGCGGCGAAGCGGAGGCTGGGCTGGGATGCGGGATGCAAAATCGTGCTGGCGGCTTACGGCGCGTTTCACCCGCAACTTGCGGCGGTGGCGCAGAAATTTTTTGATGGCGGCTGGATAGACGCGCGCCCGCGCGCAGGCAAAGACAGCGGCGCGTTTTCGGCATCGACGATACCGTCGGCACACCCGTATATTTTGATGAACTATAAAAACGGGCTCGAAGACGTCATGACCCTTGCCCATGAAATGGGGCATGGCGTGCATCAGGTGCTGGCGGCGCAGCAGGGGTATTTCATGGCCGACACGCCCCTGACGCTGGCAGAAACCGCCAGCGTGTTTGGGGAAATGCTGGTCTTTCAATCACTGCTGGCCAGTGAAACCGACCCTGCCGCGCGTCGCGCGCTTCTGGCGCGCAAAGTGGAGGATATGCTCAATACCGTCGTGCGCCAGATTGCCTTTCATGATTTCGAATGGCAATTCCATCAGGCGCGCAAGAAAGGCGAGCTGACGCCGGATGAAATCGGCGACATCTGGATGGATGTGATGCGTAAAAGCCTCGGCCCCGCGTTTAAATACGATGAAAATTACCGGTATTTCTGGGCGTATATTTCGCATTTCTACCATTCGCCCTTTTACGTTTATGCCTACGCGTTCGGTGATTGCCTTGTGAACGCGCTCTATATGGCTTATGTGGATTCTGACAAGAAAGGGCAGGGGCGGGCTTTTGCCGATAAATATATCGCGCTGCTCGAAGCGGGGGGCACGCTGCATCACCGTGCGCTGCTTAAACCCTTCGGGCTGGACGCGGGCGACCCTGCCTTCTGGCGGCGCGGGCTTTCGCTGATTGAAAGTTTCATAGACCAGTTGGAATCGGGCGGGAAGGCTGATAATCTGGCCACGCAGCCGCGCAAAGCACGCCCGCGCAAAAAACGATAACGGACATCATGTTTCTTTTCGGTAAAAAAGCCAGAATCGCCGACCTGTGCCGGCAAATCGCCCTTCATGCCGAAGAAGCCGTCGTTATTATCGACCGCAACAGCGAAATCGTTTTTTTCAACGAAGGGGCAGAGCGGATTTTCGGCTATGCCGCCAATGAAATCACCGGCCAAAAGCTTGATACCCTGCTGCCGGAGCGGTTTCATATCCAGCATGATATGATGGTTCATGAATTCGGCCATGCCGATGCGGCTGTCAAACATGCCGAAGACCGCCACCGCCAGATTTACGGCCGCCGTAAAAGCGGCGAGGAATTTGTGGCCAGCGCGTCGATTTTCGACCTCAGCCGCGGCGACCAGAAATTCTATGGCGCTGTCGTGCGCGACATCAGCAAAAACCGCAAAACCGAAGAAGAATTGCTGCGTCTGGCCGCGACAGACCCGCTGACGGGCGCGTTCAACCGCCGCGAATTCACCGCGATTGCGGCGCGCGAAGCGCTGCGCGCCAACCGCTATCACCACCCGCTGTCGATTTTGATGTTCGACCTTGACCATTTCAAGCGCCTTAATGATACCTACGGCCATGGTGCCGGCGACAAAGCGCTGCAAAGATTCACCATGATATGCACCAACGCCCTGCGCAACGTGGACGTTTTCGGCCGCTGGGGCGGCGAAGAATTCGTCGCGCTTTTGCCGGAAACCGATATTCAGGGCGCAACGGTGATAGGGGAGCGTCTGCGCCGCCTGACCGCCGATAACCTGCTCACCTACAACGACCATAAAATCAATTTCACCGTCAGCATCGGCATCGCCGAATTCAAAGACGGCGAAACCGCCATCGACGGCGTGCTTGGCCGTGCCGACAGCGCGGTTTACGATGCGAAAAAAGCCGGCCGCGACCGTATTTCCGTATTTAGAAACTAAACTCTACAATATTCGGGAAACTAAAAAGCGCCTGACGGGCAGAAAAGCCTTTCTGTCATAAAATTCTGTGTTAGGCTTTTGGTCGTTCGTTCAAACAAGAAGCTGTTTCCCCGCGCATAATAGCGGCGGATTTAAAATGGCCAGGATATACGGGCGGCATAACGGGTGTTTGCGTGGCTTCGGCTGCGCCGTCAAATCTTCGAATAACGCTTCTGAGGAAGATGCAAGACCGGCCGGACAACAAACCGGATACCCCGCCGCCGCAGGACATGCTCCCGCGCTGGGATTTGTCGGCTCTTTTTCCAGGTAAAGATTCCTCCGAATTCAAAAACGCGCTCGCGGATATTGACCGCGATGTCGAGGCCTTCGCGCGTGACTGGCGCGGCAAGGTGGTCAAGGCCGACGGCACCGCCCTGGGTGCGGCTGTGGCGCGGTTTGAAAAAATCACTGAAAATATCGCGCGCATTGAAACCTATGTTTCGCTTTTGCGCGCGGCCGACAACCGCGAAGATGCTTTCGCCAGCAAAATCGACGACCGCCTGCGCGAATCCGTGCAGGAGCTTTTGTTTTTCACGCTGGAGCTGAACAAAATCCCCGAACCCGCGCTGCTGCAAAAAATCGCTGCGCCGGAGCTGTCGGCATACGCCCCGTGGATAGGCGCGCTGCGTGCCAGCCGCCCGCACCAGCTGGATGACGAGGCTGAAAAATACCGCCACCTGAAAGAAGGCGCCGCCGAAGACGCCTGGCGCCGCCTGTTCGATTTGACCATGCAGGGCATGCGCTTTGACGTGGACGGTAAAAAACTGACCGAAGCGGAAACGCTGAACATCATCGATAATGACCGCGACCCCGCCAAACGCCGCGCGGCGTGGGAATCTTTCACCAAGGGGCTTGGCGAGAATATCGGCGCTTTCGCGCTTATTACCAATACGCTTGCCGCGCTGAAGGCGGCCGAAGACACCCAGCGCGGCTTTGAAAAGCCCGAAGACAGCCGCCACCTTGAAAACCATATCGAACGCGATACCGTCACCGCCATGAGCGCGGCGGTGAAAGCGGCGCAGGGCAAAACATCGCACCGTTATTACGCATGGAAAGCGAAAAAAAGCGGTGTCGCGCGCCTGCACCCCGCCGACCGCAATGCGCCGCTCGGCGATGCGCCGCAAAAACATATTCCGTGGGACGAGGCAAAGGAAATCGTTCTCGCCGCTTTTGCCCGTTTGTCGCCGGAGATGGAAAAAATCGGCCGCCGCTTTTTTGACGAAGGCTGGATAGATGCCGAGCCGCGCGAAGGCAAGGATAGCGGCGCGTTTTCGCACCCCTCCGTGCCCTCCGCGCACCCTTTTATCCTGCTGAATTATTTCGGCACGCCGGGCGATGTGATGACGCTGGCGCATGAACTGGGGCATGGCATCCATCAGGTGCTGGCGGCAAAGCAGGGGCATCTTATGGCCGACACGCCCCTGACGGTCGCCGAAACCGCCAGCGTCTTTGGCGAGATGCTGACCTTCCGTGCGCTTTTGGCGCGTGAGGAAGACCCCGCCGCGCGCCGCGCCATGCTGGCGGGCAAAATCGAAGACATGCTGAACACATCTGTGCGCCAGACGGCATTTTTCACGTTCGAACAAAAACTGCATGCCGAATACCGCGAAAAAGGGGAGCTGTCGCCCGAGCGCATCGGTGCCCTCTGGCGTGATGTGACGCGCGACAGTCTCGGCCCTGCCATCAACATGGATACACCGGGCGCGGAAAACCTCTGGGCTTATGTGCCGCACTTTATTCATACGCCGTTTTACGTTTATGCCTATGCTTTTGGCGATTGCCTTGTGAACGCGCTTTACGACAGCTACGACAAGGCGGCGGATAAGCAGGATTTTGCGCAGAAATATACCGCGCTGCTCTCCGCCGGCGGCAGCAAAACGCACGAAGAACTGCTTGCCCCCTTCGGCTTTGACATCGACAATCCTGCCTTTTGGCGCAAGGGGCTTGGCGTGATTGAGCATTATATCGACGAGCTTTTCGCCCTCGACCAGAAAATAGAGCGGGCGCAAAAAGCAGAGCAGGATTTCAAAAAAGCGGGCAAAGCGCTGACGTCGGACAAAGACGGCGCGAATGACAACGCGCCCGATAAAACGGCAGAAAAAGCGTTCAAAAAAGCATCCCGCCGCAAACCTCCCGCCGCAGGGGTGGAGGAAGTGCCCAAGCCGCCGAAACCGCCAAGTGCAGGGGACGCTCCATGAAAAACCCCAGAAACGGCATGCTGCCGCAAAAACGCCTGCAAGACGATTTCAACCGCGCGCGTAAATCTGCCAATGATAACGCGGCGGCGAATGACGAATATCTGCCGCGCTGGGACTTGGCCGCGCTTTATAAATCGCCCGACGCGCCGGAGCTGAAATCCGACCTCGCGCAAATCGACAAGCTTTGCGATGAATTTGTCGAGGCCTATGAGGGCACGCTGGAATGGCTTTCGGGCAGCGACCTTGGCAAGGCGCTTGGCGTTTATGAACAGATTGAGGCACTGCGCCATAAGGTCAGCTGCTACATCACGCTGATGGAATCGGACGATGTCGCCAACTTCGCGCGGCTCGGCGATTTGAACAAATGGTTTCAGGAAAACGGCGGAAAAATAGGCTTTTTCGAAGCTGAGCTTGCCATGATGAAAGAGCAAACCTTGATGCCCAAGCTGGCCGCGCCGGAACTGGCGGCCTATGCGCCATGGCTGGCGGCGCTGCGCGCGCGCGAAGGGCAAACGCTGCCCGATGGTATCGGTGGCCTCTCCGCCGATTTCGCGACCACCAGCCGCGAAGGCTGGGGGCGTTTTTACCACGAAACGATAAACGCGCTCCGTGTCGAATGGCAGGGCGAAAAATTATCGCTGGACGATATGGCGGAACATCTATCGACCATGACGCTGGAAGAGCGCAAGGAAGGCCGCGCCGCGATGGCCGCCGCGCTCAAGGCGCAAAGCGCGCGCATCGCCCTTTGCTACAACGCCATGATACGCGACGACCTTATCGACAACGAGCTTGCGGGTGTCACGCGTCCCGATGCCCCCGTCAACCGCGCCAACCGCGCCAGCGACGAAACGGTCGATACGATGTTCGATACGATTAAATCGTCGTACGCGCGCCTGTCACACAGTTTTTATGAATGGAAAGCGCAGCAGCACGGACAGGAAGTCATGCCGCGCGCGCAGGTGGGTATGAAGCTGCCGGGGCTTGAAGACGCCAGCCATGAATATTCGTTTGGCGAGGCAAAACGTCTTGTCATGAAGGCTTTTCGCAAATTCTCCCCCAAGTTTGCGCGGCTGGCAGAAAAAGTTTTCAGCGCGGGGCATATCGATGCGGAACCGCGCGAGGGTAAAGATACCGGCGCCTTTGCCTTGCCCACCGGCCCCGGCGATGTGCCGTATGTGATGCTGAGCTTCACCGGCAGCGCCAGCGATGTCGCGGCGACGTTGGGGCATGAACTGGGCCATGCGGTGCATCAGCAGCTGGCCGAAAAAGCCTGCGGCTTTTTTATGTCCGACGTGCCGACACCGGTTGCCGAAACCGCCAGCATTTTTGCCGAGATGCTTGTGTTCGAAGAACTGCTCAAGACTGAAAAAGACCCGGCGGTGCGCAAAAAGCTGCTGGTTGACCGGCTTGAAAACATGCTGGGCAACGGCCTTCAGCAACTGGCCTATTATGATTTCGAAAAGCGTGTGCACGACGCGCGGCGCGAAGGGGAACTGGATGCCGAAGCCATTTCCGACATCTGGGTCGAAACCCAGCGCGAATATTACGGGCCGAGTGTCGAGACGGATGATTACGACCGTTACTACTGGATGACGGTGCCGCATTTCTTCGACACGCCGTTCTATGTCTATTCCTATGCCTTCGCGCAGCAGGTGGTGAGCGGGCTTTACCGCTCCTACAAAACCGCCGAGGCGGAAGGGGCGGATGCCCGCGCTGAATTTATCGAAAATTATATCGGGCTGCTTGAATCCGGCCTGACCAAAAATCTGTATGAAATGTTCCAGCCCTTTGACCTTGACCCTGAAAGCCGCGAATTCTGGGAAAACGGGCTGTCACTGGCCGTGCAATACCTCGACGAGTTGACGGCGCTGGATACGGCTGTCCCCGCCGCACGGCCGAAAGGTGCAAAAGCCCCACGCGCGGGCAAAAAATAAGCCGGAAAAGCCCTTTTACGCCGCGGCGATTACAGAATCCTCTCGACTTTTTTTCTCTGCGCTATCATCTTTGCAGCATGGGTAAAGAACAAGGCGGCAAAAATCCATCAGGCAAATCCACGGGCGGTAAAAAACCGCGCGCGCGCAAGCCTGCTCCGGCGAAGGGCAAAACAGACGCCCCTGCCGCCAAAGATAGCGAAAAAAGCACTGTCGGCGGGCGCATCAAGCGCTATGCCCGCGTCTCCACAACCATGACGGGGCTGGCGGCGCGGCTGGCGGGGCAGAAATACCTCGGCCTTGATATCGACAAGCCGCAGCACGCGAAGCAGCTGATGGAAAGCCTTGGCAACCTCAAAGGCCCGCTGCTGAAAGTCGCGCAGCTTTTGGCGACCATTCCGAACGCCCTGCCCAAAGAATACGCGGCGGAGCTGCAAAAATTGCAATCGCAGGCGCCGCCGATGGGCTGGCTGTTCGTGCGCCGGCGCATGGCGGCGGAACTGGGCCGTGATTGGGAATCCAAATTCAAGAGCTTCGAAAAAGATGCGGCGGCCGCGGCATCTCTTGGTCAGGTACACCGCGCCGAAACGCATGACGGGCGCACGGTGGCCTGCAAACTGCAATACCCCGACATGGCCGCGGCGGTCGAGGCCGACCTCGGCCAGCTAAAACTCGTCATGGGCGTGTTTGAAAAATACGACCAGTCCGTGGTGACAGACGACATTCAAAAAGAAATCGCCGCGCGTCTGCATGAAGAGCTGGATTATGCGCTGGAGGCGCGCCACGCCGCGCTTTATGCGCGTATGCTGAAAGACGAGCCGGGCGTGCATGTGCCCACAGTGGTGCCGGAACTTTCCTCCGCCCGCCTGATAACAACGACGTGGCTGGAGGGTAAATCCATCCTCGATTTCGTCGATGCCAAGGCGGATGTACGCAACCGCATCGCCTATAACCTGTTCCGTACATGGTATGTACCGCTGTATTTTTACGGCACTATCCATGGCGACCCGCATCTGGGCAATTACACGGTGCAAAAAGACCAGAGCATCAACTTGCTCGATTTTGGCTGTGTGCGCATTTTTCCGCCGCGCTTTGTCGAGGGGGTTATCACGCTTTACCACGCGCTGCAGCGCGAAGACCGCGATATGGCAGTGGCCGCTTACGAATGCTGGGGCTTTTCCGGCCTGACGCAGGAAACCATCGATGTTCTTAATATGTGGGCGGGCTTTCTCTATGGCCCCGTGCTGGATGACCGCGTGCGCCCCATCGGCGTTGTAGAAAAAGGCGTTTATGGCCGTGATGTCGCATCAAAAGTTCACCGTGAACTGAAACGCATCGGCGGCGTGCGTGTGCCGCGTGAATTTGTGTTTATGGACCGCGCGGCGCTGGGGCTTGGCTCTGTATTTCTGCATTTGAAGGCGGAAATTAACTGGCACAACCTGTTTCATGAACTGGTTGCCGATTTCAACGTGGCCAAACTGGAAAAACGTCAGGCAGAAATGCTCTCCGCCTTCGACCTCAAGGCGCCCGTTTAAGAGGGCGCACGGCCGCGCGCGCGGCAGATGATTTTTCAGGCAGGTCGAGACCGAAAAGAATCTGTTCGCGGTTGAACGCAAATTCGCGCTGCGCCAGTTCATTGGCCACGCGCTGCCAGCCGGGACCTTCCAGCGGCGTTTTGTTAACTTCGATGAAGGTATCGCCATTTTGCATGTCGCCCAGTGCGGCGCGCAGATAGCCGCGCAGAACGGGTGCCCCCCATTTGAAGATTTCCCAGCTATGTGTTTCAAGCACAACCTGCGCCAGCATGCGGTAGGGGGTGTCGTCGCCTGTCTTGCGGGCAAGTGCGTCCTGAAACGGCGTGAAGGCATCCTGCACGTTTTTCACGATTTGGTCATTGGGCGCATAGGCGATGGCGATGCGCGCCGCAACCTCCGCCGTTTGCTGCGCGGTCATGGCAGACAGCGGCAGTTTCGGCGCAAGTTCGATGATTTTGTCCAGAACAAAACTGGTGAAATGTTCCGCATGGCGCGCGCCGTGCAGTGAAATCAGCCGCTGCGCGCGGCGCAGGCGCAGCCCTTCGATGTTTTCCATGCCCGCGCTGCCGAAACGCTGCAACTGGCGGAGCGCGGCATAGGCATCTGCCGTGCATTCGTGCAGGGTGCGGCTGAGTTTACCCGGCTGGCCGTATTGTGTGACGATATGGCCGATTTCATGGTCGATAACAAAACTCAGCGCTTGTTTCTGGCTGGCGCCCGCACCCAAAAGCGCGATGGCATCCGCGCCGGTGTAAAGCACGATGAAATAATCGCTCTGCGGCCCTTTGAAGACCATGGAGTTTTTTTGTGCGCCGTATTTTTCAATCTGGTTGTTCAGCGATACGCGCAGCGAGGGGTTGTTCTGCATCAGGCTGTCGAAACTGGCGTCGGCCGTCGCGTGGCCGCGAATATATTCTTTTTTGAAGCTATCGACAAAATACAGCTTGCCCGCCAGATGCGGGAAATCCGCGCGGATTTCCGCAGCGGCAGCGCTGAAATCGAAATTGTCGTTGGCGGTTTTCAAAAAAAACTTTCCGGTCAGGCTTTGCAGATTGAAAGAGGGTTTATTATACATAACAAATAGGCATCTGCCACCCTTTTGTCATAGACGGGGCAAACTGTTTCTAACATACTGATTTACCGTGTAAAATCCAGCCGAAAATGCCCCCGCGCGGTTGAGTTTGCCAAGGTTTTGCGGCATGCTGGAAACCTCTTCGGCGATTCACCGAAGCCGTGCCCGCGGCCTTGCGCCGCGGCGGCCATCTTCGGCACAGGCGCCGCCTTGTTCTTGCGAAATTCCGTTGCGGCGCCGCGCCGCGCATCTGGGGGGACTGCTCTATGAAACTCGCCATCGGCAAAGAAACCGTCGCCGCCGAAAAACGCGTCGCCGCCTCGCCTGAAACTGTGCGCAAACTCATCGCGCTTGGCTTTGATGTCAGTGTGGAGCGCGGCGCGGGGCTGACGGCCGCCGTGACGGACGATATGTTCGCGCAGGCCGGCGCAAAAATTGCCGATGGCAGCGATGTTTACAAAGACGCCGATGTTGTCTTGCGTGTGCGCCATCCGGCCGCTGCGGAAATCGCCACGATGAAAAGCGGGGCGCTCTTGCTGGCGCAGCTGGCGCCTTACCAGGAAAAAGACACGCTGAAGGCGCTGGCCGCGCAGGGCGTGACCGCCTTTGCGATGGAATTCGTGCCGCGCATCACGCGCGCGCAGACCATGGACGTTTTGTCGTCGCAGGCCAACCTTGCGGGCTACCGCGCGGTGCTGGAAGCCGCTGCCGCCTTTGGCCGTGCTTTCCCCATGATGATGACAGCGGCAGGCACTGTCCCCCCGGCGAAAGTATTTGTGATGGGCGCTGGTGTTGCCGGTCTTCAGGCGATTGCAACCGCGCGCCGTTTGGGTGCAACCGTATCCGCCACCGACGTGCGCCCCGCCGCGAAAGAGCAGGTGCAGAGCCTTGGCGCGTCTTTTGTGATGGTCGAAAACGAAGAAACCAAAGCGGCAGAAACCTCCGGCGGCTATGCCAAGGAAATGAGCGACGATTACAAACGCCAGCAAGCCGAACTGATTGCCGAAACGATTAAAAAGCAGGACGTGGTTATCACGACGGCGCTTATCCCCGGCCGCCCCGCGCCGAAACTGGTGAGCGAAGAAATGGTGCGCAGCATGAAACCCGGCGCCGTCATCGTTGACCTTGCGGTTGAGCAAGGCGGTAACTGCGCGCTGTCGAAAGCGGGGGAGATTGTGGATGTGAACGGCGTTACCATCGTCGGCCATCTGAACCTGCCGAGCCGCATTGCGGTTGATGCCTCCGCGCTTTATGCGCGCAACCTGCTCAATTTCCTGACGCCGCTGGTCGATAAAGAAACCAAGGCGCTGAAGCTGAACCGCGAAGACGACATCGTAAAAGCGTCGATGGTCACCGACGGCGGGCAGATTGTGCATTCGCAGCTGCAGGGCTGATACCAACAAGGTTAACCCCCATACGGGAGAGAAAACATGGACTCACATAAACTTGCCGAACAGGCCGCAGGCGTTGCAACGGGCGCCAGCCAGCTTTCGCAGCAGGCGCAGGACCTTGCGCTCAGCATCAGCCAGTACGCCGCGCCCGAAGCGGCCGGCATGCCGTTTTTTGTGGTCGGGTTGACGGTTTTCGTCCTCGCCTGCTTTGTCGGTTATTACGTCGTCTGGCGTGTGACGCCGGCGCTGCACTCCCCCCTGATGGCGGTCACCAACGCTATTTCGTCGGTGATTATCGTGGGCGCGCTGATTGCGGCGGGGCCGGAAGACTGGAACTTTTCCAAACTGCTCGGCTTTCTGGCCGTGGTGCTGGCCTCCGTCAATATCTTCGGCGGGTTTATCGTGACGCACCGCATGCTGCAAATGTTCTCCAAGAAAAAGAAACAAGGGGCCTAATCCATGGCGATGACTTTATCTCTTCTGGCCTATCTGGTTTCTTCTGTTTGCTGCATCATGGCGCTGCGCGGTCTTTCGGGGCCGAATACGGCCAAGGGCGGGCTGATGTTCGGCATCGCCGGTATGGCGCTTGCGGTTGTGACCACGCTGATGCTGCCCGGGGTTTCGTCCTACGGCACGATTATTCTGGGCGTGGCGGTCGGCGGCGGTATCGGCGCGCTGATTGCCAAAAAAATCGAAATGACAGCCTTGCCGCAGCTGGTTGCGGCGTTTCACAGCCTTGTGGGTCTGGCGGCGGTTTTTATTGCGGCCGCGGCTTTTCACAACCCCGAAGCCTATAACATCGGCACGCGCGGCGAGATTCACATCGGCAGCCTGATTGAAATGGCGCTGGGCGTTGCCATCGGTGCGATTACCTTTACCGGCTCCATCATCGCTTTTGGCAAACTGCAGGGCATTGTCACGGGCAAACCCGTGGTATTCAAAGGCCAGCACATGCTGAACGCGGCACTGGGCTGTGTACTGCTGCTCTTGCTGGTTCTTTTGTGCGTTACTGAATCGCCGCTGGTGTTCTGGGCGATTGTGTTTTTGTCCTTCCTGCTCGGCGTCCTGATGATTATCCCGATTGGCGGGGCGGATATGCCGGTGATTGTTTCCATGCTTAACAGCTATTCCGGCTGGGCGGCTGCGGGTATCGGCTTTACGCTGCAAAACAACCTGCTGATTATCGTGGGCGCGCTGGTGGGCGCTTCGGGTGCCATCCTCAGCTATATCATGTGCAAGGGCATGAACCGCTCTTTCTTCAACGTCATTTTGGGCGGATTTGGCGGCGAGGCAGGCGGGGCGGCCGCAGCCTCAACGGCCAGCGACAAACCGGTCAAAATCGGCTCCGCCGAAGATGCGGCCTTTATCATGAAAAACGCCTCCAGCGTTATTATCGTGCCGGGCTACGGCATGGCGGTGGCGCAGGCGCAGCACGCGCTGCGTGAAATGGCCGACCAGCTGAAAAAAGAGGGCGTCAAGGTGCGCTACGCCATCCACCCCGTCGCGGGGCGTATGCCCGGTCACATGAACGTACTGCTGGCCGAAGCGAACGTACCCTACGAAGACGTGCTGGAGCTGGAAGAGATTAACCGCGATTTCAGCCAGACCGATGTCGCCTTTGTTATCGGCGCGAACGACATCACCAACCCTGCTGCGAAAAAAGACCCGGCTTCGCCGATTTACGGTATGCCGATTCTCGATGTTGAATCGGCGGGGACGGTTTTGTTCGTCAAACGCTCCCTCGGCTCCGGCTATGCGGGGATTGATAACGAGCTGTTCTTCTACGACAACACCATGATGCTGCTCGGCGATGCCAAGGCGATGTGCGAAGGTATCATCCGCGCCATGGAACACTAACCATAATGCAATCAACAAAAACGGCGGTATCTGCGGATGCCGCCGTTTTTTTTGTGTGCGCCGCAACACCAAACCCCTTCTGTTGCAGCGCAAAACGGGTGATGCCTGAACCGCTGCGGCAGGGTTTTAGTGGGTAGTAATCCCGCCATTTCCCGCTATACTCTTGGTACATCTTCAACGCCGCAGTTTTCCGAGGGAAGAGACAGCCGAGCATGGAGTATCTGGCCAGATTTTTCGAACCAGACACATGGCAGGAAGCATCTTTTACCAACCGTCAGGGTAAGACGATACGCTTTGGCCATGCGACGCCCGAAGGCGCCGTCAAAGGCACCGTCGTGATGACGACGGGATATGCCGATTTCATTGAATCCTATTTCGAAACCATTCACGCATATCTCGACCGTGGTTATCAGGTTTACATGATGGACTGGGCGGGGCATGGCGGCTCTGAAAAAGTGAAAGCGGCGGGGCTCAAGCCCGATGCGCCCAAAAAGCCCGCCATCCTCGACGACCATATTGCCGACCTTTGGCAATTCCGTACGCAGGTGGTGAAACCGGCGGCGGACAAGCCCGTATTTCTCAGCACCCATTCCATGGGCGGGCAGGTCGCGCTGCATACGCTCAAAAACCATCCGGAGGGGTTTGACGGGGCTATCCTCGCAACGCCGCTGGTGGATGTGAAAGTGAAGGGGTTGCAAAAAGCCTTCCTCGCCGCCGCCATGCGCGCCGCTGTCAAGCTGGGTTTCGGCGAGAAAGTTCTGGAAGGCGGTCGTCAGAAGGCCGTGCGCAAAATCACCCGTGCGCGGCGGGAGCGTAAAAAGGACAACCCCGTGCGTATGGGGCTGCACAAAGCCTTCATGCTGCGCGCCCGCGATTTGCGCGCCGAAGACCCGACGATTGCCTATGC
>DDBY01000006.1 GCA_002334985.1 Micavibrio sp. UBA2020 | reverse complement strand
GAAGATATTCTCGCCGCGCTCGGCTTTTCCGACGACGACATCGATGCGGCCAGCCTGCATGCTTGCGGCGCGATGACGCTGGAAGGCGCGCCGCACCTGCTGCCCGAACATCTGGATGTTTTTGATTGTTTCATGCCCTCAGGCCTCGGTATCCGCCGCGTTGGTGCGGATGCGCAAATCGCGATGCAGGCGGCGCTGGAGCCGTTCCTTTGCGGCGCGGTCAATGCGACGCTGGTGCTGGACCACCATACAGGCATCGATGACATGCAAAAGCTTGTTCTGATGGCGTGGGAAAAAGGCGTGAAGCGTTTTGCGCTTTGGCGCGATGGCGCCTCTCTGCTGCACAGCGCATCGCTTTTGCCGCAAAAATGGGAAACGTCATTGTTCGCCGAAGAAGAACAGGAGCGCGGCATTCGCCCGGCCCCCATGCGCAAACGCCGCGGCGCGCGCGCCTAAAGAAATATTTCGCGCGTGCCTGAAATATTTTTTCTGCGTATTAACGCGGCGCGGGCGGTTTTTTCCGGCGGATACCCTGCGGCAGCGACAGCGTCGGTATATCGCGCGCGGAACCTTCTGTAATCGGTGCCAGCATGTCGCGCTGTTTTTGCGCGGCGGCTTCTTTTTGTTTTTCGATTTTTTCTGCGATGCGTCTTGCGATGGTTTCGTTTCCGCCGGCGCGCGCGGCGGTGATGGCGTCTTCGTCCTGATGGTTGCGCGCGTGCATATCCACGTTCTGGCGCAAAAGAAGACGCACGGTTTTTTCATGTCCTTCGCGCGCCGCAATAATCAGGGGCGTGTCGTTATTGATATGCCGCGCGTTTTTATCCGCGCCGCGGCGGATAAGGTCGATGATTTTTTCACTCTCGTCGAATTCGGCGGCCCGCAGCAGTTGCCTGTCCAGCATTTGCTGGGTGGGTTTGTTGTCATTGGCGGCGGCTTGGTTGAAATCGACTCCGAAATCCAGCATGGCGTATTCCTTGTGGGCGGCACTGCGCAGGGCGGGATTCGCCGCCCTGATGTTGCCACTATAGCCCCGTTCACGGGGGAGGATGTTATAAAATATGGAAAAAATAAAGAATAGGGCAGCTCTTGTCCTTAAATGCTCTAAAAAAATATCCTTTAATATCAGTAACTAATGCGAAAAAATCAGACGCTAGGCATTCTTTAACCGGCGTTAGTATATCATTAAGAAAGATATGACATTCTGTAGCTGTTACCAGAATCGGCCACAGAAAAAGGAGACCGGACATGGGCAAAGAAGGCAAATACTTCCCCGAAAGCGATGCATGGGCAGCCTCCATGCCGGATATTCGTGGCGACTTCAAAGAAGCCTTCCCGCGCCGCGCCGCTGTCAGTGCCGATGCGCAGGTGGATGCCGAATATAAAAAATTCGCCAAAATCGACCTCAGCAACGCTTTTTAAATATCAGCCCGTCAAGGCGGGCGCACAACATCACATAATAAAATTGACTGCATAAAAAGCCGTGTGCTCAGCGCGGCTTTTTTGCTGCGCTGGCCCCGTGATGCACGCCATAGCTTGCAGATTATTCACGCCGCGCCTTGCGCGGGGGGGCGCGCTTCTCTAGTCTTGTGCGCAAGTATATTCTTTCTCATCACAGACAAAGGAGACGCCCCATGTCCGCCGCCGCCATTCAGGAACGTTTGCAATCTTTGGGTGTGACATTGCCGACGCCGGCGGCGCCCGTTGCGAATTATGTGCCCTTCGTCATTTCGGGCAAGACGCTTTATATCTCCGGCCAGCTGCCCACGGGGCTGGATGGCCAGATGGTCAAAGGCCAGCTCGGCCGTGATGCAACGCTGGAACAGGGACAGCAGGCGGCGCGCCTTTGCGCCATCAATATTCTCGCGCAGGCCAATGCCGCGCTCGACGGTGATTTGTCGCGCATCACCCGCTGTGTGAAACTGGGCGGTTTTGTTGCCTCCACATCCGATTTTTTTGACCATCCCAAAGTCATCAATAGCGCATCTGACCTTATTGTCGGGGCGCTTGGCGATGCGGGGCGTCATGCGCGTTTCGCGGTCGGCGTGGCCGCACTGCCCTTCGGCGCGGCGGTCGAAGTCGATGCGATATTCGAGCTGGCGTAACCACCCATGAAAACCCCCGGCATTTTTTGTGCGATTGACGCGCCCGATCTGGACAGCGCCCTTGACCTGACGCGCAAGCTCAAAGGCACGGGCGTTGATTTGAAACTGGGGCTTGAATTTTTCGTGGCCGAAGGGCCGCGCGGGATTGATGCGGTGCGCAGCGCCGCGGGCGAGGACGTGCGTATTTTCCTCGACCTCAAACTGCACGATATCCCCAATACCGTCGCGGGCGCGGTCAAAAGCGCGCTGCGCTGCGGCGCTGATTTTTTGACCATCCATGCGGGCGGCGGGCGTGAAATGATGCGCGCCGCCGTGCTGGCCGCCGCAGAAGGCGCGGCGCAAAGCGGCAAGCCTGCACCGGTTTTGCTGGGTGTCACGGTGCTTACGCACATGGATGGTCAGGACTTGGCGGGTATCGGCATCGCGGCCAGCCCCGCGCAGCAGGTGGAGCGTTTGGCAAGGCTGGCGCAGGCGGCGGAGTTGGGCGGCTGTATCTGCGCCCCGCAGGAAATCGCGGCGCTGCGCAAATCTTGCGGTGCGTCTTTCCGTCTGGTTGTGCCGGGTATTCGTCCCGCACAAAGTGCGGCGGGCGACCAGAAGCGCATCATGACGCCGCAGGATGCGGCGGCGCTGGGCGCGGATGACCTTGTCATCGGCCGCCCGATTACGCAGGCCGAAGACCCCGCGCGCGCCGCGCGTGAAATCGTGGACAGCCTGCGCGCCATGGCGGCGTGATGCTGTTCTTGTATGGATGACCTCCCCGCGGTTTTGGCGGGCATGAAAAAACGTCCCGACATGTATCGGGACGTTTTTTGTTGTGACTGCTCGCGTGGCTATTCGCTGCTGCGCTGCGGTTTGCCGTGACCGCGCCCTCCCGTTCCTTTATCTTGAGGTGGCGCGCCGCGGTGGGGCTCTTGTCCTTCGTCGGCATCATTTGGCGGTGGTGGACGCTCGCCGTTCGCGTCGCCGCAGGGCGGCGGCGGGGGGCGGTCTCCATCCGGCGGCGGCGCGCCTTCGGGCGGTGGTGGCGGTCTATGGCCTTCGCCGCCGTCCTTGCCGCCTTCACCGCCGCAAGGGGGTGGCGGGCGACGTCCTTGTTCCTCTCCGCCCTGTCCGGCTTTTTCACCTTTCGCGTTTTCGTCAAGAGACGGGGGCGGGCCGCCGTGGCCACCACCGCTGCGGCCTTCAAATGCGGGCGGCGCGCCGCTGCCTTGGGCAAAGGTATCCGCAGGCATGGTGACAGACAGAGCACCCAAGGCTGCCCCACAGAGCATCATACGCAAGTAGCTGTTTTTCATGGAAAACCCCAAAAAAGATGTTTGTGCTGTCCAGCCGCAAAAGGCCGGGCACAGAATTGATACGGGCGGGCGGGCGCAAACCTTCGTTGTTTTCTATAATATTTATAGCATATGGAATAAGGGTTTGAAATCCGCGGGCTTTGGCGCGCGGGGGTTATTATTGTCATTATTATAATGACGCTCCGGCCTGTTTTTGTTACATATTCCCCAGATAAAGCCGCAATAAATACCAACAGATGTGAGATGGCATGAACTGGATTAACAACTTCGTCCGCCCCAAAATCAAGGCGCTGGCCGATATGGCCGCCAAGAAAGATGTGCCGGATAACCTCTGGCATAAATGCCCGGGCTGCGATGCCATGCTGCACCATCAGGAACTGCAAAAACATCTGCATGTCTGCCATCACTGCGGTTATCACCTGCGCGTGGATGTCATGGAACGCCTTGGCATGTTGTTCGACGGCGGCGAATACCAGCTGGTCGATTTGCCCAAAACGGCCTTTGACCCTCTGAAATTCAAAGACCGCAAAAAATACACCGACCGCCTGAAAGATGCGCAATCCTCGACCGGCCGCAAAGACGCCGTTGCCGTGGCGCAGGGTGCGATTGGCGGGCGCACGGCCGTTATCGCCGCGCTGGATTTCAGCTTCATGGGCGGCTCTATGGGCGCGGCTGTGGGGGACGGTCTTGTGACCGCCTCGCGCCTTGCCGTTATGCTGGGCGCGCCGTTTATTGTTATTCCCGCATCGGGCGGCGCGCGCATGCAAGAAGGCATGCTGTCGCTGATGCAAATGCCGCGCAGCGTGATTGCGGTCGAGCAAGTCAAAGAAGCACGCCTGCCCTATATCGTTATCCTGACCGACCCGACCACGGGCGGTGTCAGTGCGTCTTTCGCGATGCTGGGCGATATCCAGATTGCCGAGCCGGGGGCGCAAATCGGCTTCGCCGGCCGCCGCGTTATTCAAGAAACCATCCGTGCCAGCCTGCCCGACGGTTTCCAGACCGCCGAATACCTGCGCGACCACGGCATGGTTGACCTTGTGGTGCCGCGCAAGGAAATGCGTGAAAAGCTGGCCTCCATCATCAGCCTTTTGATGGATGGCGGCGCGGCCAAACCGGCATCGCGCAAAGCCAAAGCAAACGGCCATCTGCTAAACGGCAAGGCCGCGCGCGATGACGAAGCGGGCGCGTAAACCCCGCCCGCCCACATCGCCTGTCACCATCGCCATGCAAGGCGCGGAGAATTTCTGTGCTGCCTGACCCGAAACACGCCGACCAGCAAACCGCGCCGCAGCTCCCCGCAGCTGCGCATTGGAATTACAGCGCCGATGCAAAGACCGAGGCGCTGATTTGCCGCATCCGCGATACCTATCCCCCGCATTTGCCCGCAGGGCTCGCGCGTTTCCGGCATTTTCTGGCGGCGCTGGATAACCCGCATTTGCGCCTGCCGCCCGTGTTTCATGTCGCGGGTACGAACGGCAAAGGCTCCACCGTCGCGTTCTTGCAGGCGATGCTGGAGGCGGGGGGTAAAACCGTCCACCGTTTCATATCCCCCCATCTGGTGCGTTTTTCTGAACGTATTGTGATTGCAGGGCGGGAAATAGACAACGCCGCCCTGCATGCCCTGGTCGAAGAAGTCGATAAAGCCGCGGCGTCCGTGCAGGCCGCGGGGCATGCCATTTCCTTTTTCGAATTTTTCACGGCGCTGTCGTTTCTGGCCTTCTCGCGCGTGCCTGCCGATGCTGTCTTGCTTGAAACCGGCCTTGGCGGTCTTCTGGATGCGACGAATGTGATTGAACATCCAGCCTGCGCCGTTATCACGCGGATTTCTTTTGACCACATGCGCACCCTCGGCCATACGCTGCCGGATATTGCCGCACAAAAGGCGGGGATTATCAAAACGGACTGCCCCGTTGCTATCGCGCCGCAATTCGACGATGCCGTGCCTGTGGTTTTTGATGAATATGCCGCGCGCGTGCGTGCATCCGCCGTGCAGCTGGGGGCGCGTGACTGGCATGTCAGCGCGGGCGGAAACGGTTTTTTGTATCAGGCGGGCGCTGTGTCTTTTGACCTGCCGCTGCCGGCGCTTGCGGGGGCGCACCAGATGCTGAATGCGGGCGCGGCGATTACGGCGCTGCGTCTTAGCCCTTTTGCCGCGCTGGCGCAGCAGGACGTTTTGGCCGAAGCCATGCGCCGCGTGCGCTGGCCGGGGCGTTTGCAGCGGCTTGAAACAGGCGCGCTCTGCGCGCTGCTGCCCGCGGGGTGGGAGCTTTGGGTCGATGGCGCGCATAACGATTCCGGCGCCGAGTCCCTGCGTGCGCAGGTGGACAGCTGGGCGCGTGCCGACGGTTTGCCGCTGCATCTGGTGACCGCTTTCAAGGCACGCAAAAGCCCCGATGACTTTTTTGAGCGTCTGGCGGGCTGTTTTGCCTCCGCGCAGGCGGTGCATTTCGGTATCGATGCGCCGATGGAGCAGCCGGAAGATGTCGCGGCGCTCTTGCGCGCGGCGGGCTATGACAACGTCCGCGTTTCGGAAAGTCTGCCCGCCGCGCTCGGTGCGCCGTTCTTTGCATCCGCGCCGCGCGGGCGTATAATCATCACGGGCTCGCTGTATCTGGTCGGCCATGCCCTTAAACTGAACGGGGATAGCGCGTAGCCGCGCCGCATCCCGCCATCAACGCCAGCGGGAGCGCCCGATGAAACAGCCAAATCCGAACCGCGTCATCCGCCACGGTACCGCCGTGCTGCTGACGTCGGAGGTACATGCGCCGGCCGCGCTGTTCATCCGCGGGGCATCGGGCAGCGGCAAATCCGACCTTGCTTTCCGCCTGATGTCGGCGGGGGCGATGTTGATATCGGACGACCAGGTGGAGCTTGAAAAACGGCAGGACAGAATTTACGCAGGC
>DDBY01000047.1 GCA_002334985.1 Micavibrio sp. UBA2020 | reverse complement strand
CACGAATTTCGGCGGCCATTGGAAACCGAGCGCTTCCGTCGGCATCAGCGCGCCCCAGAAAAACGCCCAGAAAAACGCGACGAAGAACATGACTTCGGAGGCGATGAACAGCGCCATGCCATAGCGGAAACCGACCTTGGTTTCGTCGCTATGCGCTTTTTCAACGACGGCTTCTTTCACCACGTCGCGCCACCAGAACCACATGACCGACAGTACAGCCGCGAAGCCGAGGATGACGCCCTTCAGCCCGACGTTCCAGCCGGAAAATTCGACCTTGTGCATGAACAAAACCGCGCCCAGCGCCAGAAGACCGGCAGCGAAAGAGCCCGCCAGCGGCCAGACGCTTGGCTTTACCAGATGGTACGGGTGCGGTTTGCCGCCTTTAAGGTCATAGACAGGTGTATCGGCCATTTTTATTTCCTTCCGGTTTTATCTGCCGTATTTGTTCTGGCAGTTTTTAACTGCCGTATTTGTTTTGCAGCTTTTAGCTGCCGTGGTCATTGTAATATTTTTCGATGGCGCTCTCCAGCTCCCGCGTGCCGTGGCGGAAGAAACTGTAGGAAAGCGTGATGGTCTTGACGTCGTCCATGTCGCGGTCCTGCATGATGGCAGGGTCAACAAAAAAAGTCACGGGCATGTGCTGCATCTGCCCGGGTTGCAGCGTCTGTTCACCGAAGCAAAAACACTGCGTTTTGTAGAAATACTTGGCGACCTTGAGCGGCGTGACGTTGTAAACCGCCGTGCCCGTCACCGGTATATCGGACAAATTTTTTGCGACGAAAGAAATGAGACCGTCCTGCCCTACTTTCACGGGTACGCTGCGCAGCTCCGGCTTAAATTCCCACGGCATGCCCTGCGCCACATCGGCGTTGAAGCGGATGGTGATTTCGCGGTCATATATTTTATCGCTGGTATTCGCCTCGACCATCTGCGTCGTGCCGCCCCAGCCCGTCACCTGACAAATCATGCGGTACAGCGGGACGGACGCGAAAGAAAGCCCAATCATGCCGAAAACCACGCCGAGCGTGACCAGCATAACCTTGGCATTCTTGCGCTGAAGGTCGGACATCTATCAGCCCCCCATCCCGATTTTCATCTTGATGATGCTGACGACAAAAATCACCGCCATAAACGCGACAAGCGCGAGAAGTACGGCGTAATTCTTTTTTTTCTTTTTCTGGTGCAGCTCGCTGTGGGGCATCCGTTTTCTCCTTACGCCGCCATATCCGCCATCATCAGGGCGAACAGGGCAAACAGATAGACGATGGAATAGCCGAACATCGCACGCGCGCTTTTGTAATCGGTGTCGCGCGATACGCGCAGCGCCGCGGCAATGAAAATACCGTGCAAAACCACAGCCCCCGCCGCGTATGCCAGACCGCAAGCCCCCATCAGATAAGGCGCGGCCACAAACGGCGTCAGCAAAAGCGTGTACATCAGCATTTGCAGACGGGTGGATTTTTCACCGGCGACCACGGGCATCATCGGCACGCCCGCGCGTTTGTAATCTTCGTTGCGGAACAGCGCCAGCGCCCAGAAATGGGGCGGCGTCCACAGGAAAATAATCATGAACAGCGCAATCGACAAAAGCGACACATCGCCCGTCGCGGCAGCCCAGCCAATCATCGGCGGGAAAGCCCCTGCGGCGCCGCCAATCACGATGTTCTGCGGCGTGCGGCGTTTCAGCCAGACCGTATAGATGATGACATAGAAAAAAGACGCGAAAGCAAGCAGGAAGGCTGCCGCCCAATTCAGCGCAACCCCCATCAGGCCGACCGACAGCACCGTCAGGATAACACCGAAGGAAAGCGCCTCCGCCGGTTCTACCTTGCCCATGGGCAAAGGGCGGCCGCGCGTGCGCGTCATGATGGCGTCGATATCGCGTTCGTACCACATGTTGATAGCGCCCGCCGCGCCCGCACCGACCGCGATGCAAAACACCGCCACCAGCGCGAGGAACGGGTGCAAATCACCCTGCGCAAAACCGATAGAGCCGGGCGCCAGCACCAGCCCCGCAATGCCGGAGAACACGACCAGCGTCATGACCCGCGGTTTGAGCAGTGCGATGAAATCGCCAATACGCGCATCCGCCGCCGGCAGGGTGCCGGCGGCAGGGAAAAGCGCGTCTTGGGATACCGGCGCGGTCATTACTTGACCACCGGCTGGATGTCGAACTGGTGGAACGGCGGCGGCGAAGACACATGCCATTCCAGCGTATCCGCGCTTTCGCCCCAATAGTTGCCCGGGACTTTCTTGCCCGCAACCAGCGTGTAGATGGCGACGAACACAAAGAAAATCGTGGAGCCGAACGACAGGTAAGCGCCGAAGGAGGAAATCATGTTCCAGCCGTGCATCGCATCCGCATAGTCAGGAATACGGCGGGGCATGCCCTGCAGGCCAAGGAAGTGCTGCGGGAAGAAAATCAGGTTCACGCCGATGAAGGTCGTGAAGAAGTGCAGCTTGCCCGCCCATTCCGGATACTGGCGGCCGGACATTTTGCCAATCCAGTAATACCAGCCGGCAAAAATCGCAAAAACCGCGCCCAGCGACAGAACGTAGTGGAAGTGCGCGACCACATAATAAGTATCATGCAGCGCGATATCCATACCCGCGTTCGCCAGCACAACGCCGGTGACGCCGCCAAGGGTGAACAGGAAAATAAAGCCAATCGCCCAGAGCATCGGGGTTTTGAAAGAAATCGAACCGCCCCACATCGTCGCAATCCACGAGAAGATTTTAATCCCCGTCGGCACCGCGATAATCAGGGTGGCGGCGGTGAAGTATGCGCGGGTATTGACGTTCATGCCCACCGTGTACATGTGGTGCGCCCAGACGACGAAACCGACGAAGCCGATGGCGACCATCGCGTAGGCCATGCCCAGATAACCGAAAATCGGCTTTTTGGAGAAGGTCGAAACGATATGGCTGATGATGCCGAAGGCCGGCAAAATCATGATGTAAACTTCGGGGTGACCAAAGAACCAGAACAGGTGCTGGAACAGGATGGGGTCGCCGCCGCCTTCGGGACGGAAGAAGTTGGTGCCGAAGTTACGGTCGGTCAGCAGCATGGTGATGCCGCCGCCCAGAACCGGCACGGCCAGAACCAGCAGGAAGGCCGTGACCAGCATCGCCCAGACGAACAGCGGCATTTTGTGCAGCGTCATGCCCGGGGCGCGCATGTTGAAAATGGTGGTAATCATGTTCGCCGCGCCAAGGATGGACGATGCGCCCGCAAGGTGCAGCGCGAAAATCGCCATATCAACCGACATGCCGTCGTGGCCAAGCTTATCGGACAGCGGCGGATAAATCGTCCAGCCCGTGCCTGCGCCCGTACCGACGAAGGCGGAGCCGAGCAAAAGCATGAAAGCCGGCACCAGAAGCCAGAACGAAACGTTGTTCA
>DDBY01000224.1 GCA_002334985.1 Micavibrio sp. UBA2020 | reverse complement strand
TTCATCCAGCGCGACCCCACCGCCCCGAACTTCGCTGAAACGCAGTTTGTTTTGGAAGACTACGCCCATTTCGATGATTTCCGCGAAATAATGAAAACGCTGTTTCCCGTCGGTACGCCAAAAGAAAAAATTGACTATGTGCTGGTGGAGAGGAATAAAACGAATATCAACGAACACCCTTTTTACGAAAAGGCCCCCAATAGGAAGCTTGCCAAAGGGGAGAAAGCTTTTATATACAGCAAAATCCATAAAGGCCTTATCATCAACTGCAAATTTATTGTCGTTGCCGTTTACGATAACAACAATGCTTTGTCCAAAGAGATTGACGGCTATTACGGCTGCATAGCATAAAACCTTTACAGATATCAATGCGACCAGCTTAAGCATCCAACGACAGACATACGTCACACCGGCGCAGGCCGGTGTCCAGTTTCATTTATAACCATGAAATCATTTTTTGTTTACATCCTCGCCAGCAGGCAAAACGGCACGCTTTATATCGGCGTTACATCCGATATTGTCAAACGCATACATGAACACAAAACAAAAGCCGCTGATGGCTTCACCAAGAAATACGGCATCGATATGCTGGTTTATCTTGAACCCCACGATACGGCAGAGGCCGCCATTCTGCGCGAAAAGCAAATGAAAGAATGGAAACGGGCGTGGAAAGTCGCGCTGATTGAAAAGTCTAATCCGGAATGGCGTGACCTTTATGGCGACATTTGTGGTTAGTTCAAAAGCACCGCGCGGGCATTGAAAACGAACATCGCCTCAATAAAAGCAAGTCACACCGGCGCAGGCCAGTATCCAGAAACCTATCGAACCGCATAGGCGGAGATATGGACACCGGCCTGCGCCGGTGTGACGGATAGCTTTGCTTACCCGCCCCTTTACAACCCCGCAAAAAACGCGCGCAGAATATCTATCACCGCCTGCGGGTCGTCTTGTTTGTTGATGTGGGGTTTTAAATCGCTGCCGCCCGGCAGGTCTTGCAGGTACCAGGCCAGATGTTTGCGGGCGATTTGTACGCCTTGTTTCTGGCCATAGTACACCAGCATATCGGCATAATGTTTTTCGATGACGGCCAGCAATTCCTGCGGCGTCGGCGCGGCGGGGGCTGCATCGCCGCGCAGGTGTGCAGCGGTGTCGCGCAGCATCCACGGGCGGCCATAACAGCCGCGGCCAATCATCACACCATCGGCGCCGGAAATTTCCATCGCGTGCGCGGCGTCCGCGGGCGTCAGGATGTCGCCGTTCACCAATAATGGCAGCGTGATGACCTCGCGGACTTTGCGCACCGCGTGCCAGTCGGCACTGCCGTTATAAAGCTGGCAGCGCGTGCGCCCATGCACCGTCACCATTTTCACGCCCGATTGTTCGGCGCGGCGCGCGAGGCTGGGCGCGCTCAAGCTGTTTTCATCCCAGCCCAAACGCATTTTGACCGTGACCGACACATCGACCGCCGCGACCACGGCATCGATGATACGCACGGCGAGGTCTTCGTCGCGCATGAGGGCGGAGCCCGCATAGCTGTTCACGATTTTTTTAACCGGACAGCCGAAATTGATGTCGATAATCGCCGCCCCGCGCCCGACGTTGATGCGCGCGGCTTCGGCCATCACGTCCGGCTCGCAGCCGGCCAGCTGCACGGCCATGGGGAATTCCTGCCCGTAGTCCAAATCAACCTTGACGTTGCTGCGCCATTCTTCAATCACGCTGCGGCTGGCTATCATTTCAGAAAAAACCAGTCCCGCGCCGAAGGATTTCACCGCGCGGCGGAACGGCAAATCGCTCACCCCCGACATGGGGGCGAGGAAAACAGGTTCGGAAACCGCGATAGGGCCGATATGAACAGACATCGTGAAAGGCTTCGGGAAAAATTAAATCAGGCGGCCGTCCTGCCAGTAATCGCCATATTTATACGGCAGCAAATCGACGCCGCGAACTTTGTAGAGATTATCCGTGCCCGGGTCGCGCATGATGACGAAACCGGCGGGAGAAAAATCGGTAATAATCTCGCGGCAGCGGCCACAGGGCGGAATGACTTTCGGCTCCCCCTCCGGCGGATAATAAACGGCGACCACGGTTTCAATCACGCGGTCGGTGCGGCGGTTGGCTTCGGCAATCGCCTGCGGCTCCGCGCACATCGAAAGACTGCCGACATCGGCCGTCATGTTGAGCGCGGTCACAATCTCGCCATCGTCAAGGCGCAGCGCGGCGCAGACCAGCGCGGGCGCCTTGCGGTTTTCAATCTGGATAACGGGTTTTTTGATGGCGGCGGCGGCGGCGGCAATCAGGTCGTGGTCGAGGTTGCTCAGTTCAATTTTTTGCATGCTTTGGGGTCCTTCCCTGCGGCAGACAAACATACACCGGATTTTGGAAATTGGCAAATTTCCCGCCAAATAGCGGTTTTAAGCCGCTTTCAGACTTTCCGCCTCGACCAGCTGTTCGCGGGTGACCCAGAAAACCTCGCCCGTGCTGTTTTCGGTATCCATCCAGTTGAAATCGATGTCCGGATACTGCTCGATAAGGGCGGCGGCGCTGTAGCCCAGCTCCAAAACCATGATGCCGTTTTCGTTCAGGTGGTCGGGCGCTTCGCGCAGGATGCGGTTTACAAGGTCAAGCCCGTCGTCACCGGCCGCGAGCGCCATGTGCGGCTCGTGCAGGTATTCCTGCGGCATGTCCGTCATGTCTTCTGCATCGACATAGGGCGGGTTGGTAATGATAAGGTCGTATTTCTTGCCCGCGAGCGGCCCGAACAAATCGCCCTGATAAAGCGCGATGCGGTCCTTGTGCAGGCAATCATCGACGTTGATTTGCGCGACAGCCAGCGCCTCCGGCGACAAATCCACCGCGTCAATCGCCGCTTCGGGGAAAGTATGCGCCGCGAGAATGGCAAGGCAGCCCGACCCCGTGCAAAGGTCGAGCACCGAGGTGATTGCGTATGGGTCATTGATAATCGAAAAATCATCCGTCGATACAATCTGCGTATTCAAAAGCTCCGCGATGTAGGAACGCGGCACAATCACCCGCTCGTCCACATAAAACGGCACACCCGCCAGCCATGCGCGTTTGAGGATATACGGCAGCGGCTTGCGCGTTTCGATGCGTTCATGAATGAAACCGACAAGGCGCAGACGCTCTTCCGGCAGCAGGGCGGCGTCCAGATACGGCTCCAGCTGGTCAATGGGCAGGTCAAGCCCCTGCAAAACCAGATAGGCCGCTTCGTCATGCGGCGTAAACGTGCCATGGCCGAAAAACAAATCCGCCCGCGTGAATTGCGTAATGGCATAGCGCATCACATCGCGCAGGGTCTTCAGATGCTCCGCCGCGTGTTCGGCTTTGGGCAGGGAAATGGTTTTTGCGGTCATTTTATATCGCCTTTCGCGGCTGGTTCGTTTGCATCCGGTTTGGGTTATATCACAGGTCGGCGCGTTTGTCTTTGGGCGCGGTAATCAACCGCGCGCCGCGGGCGTGGGTCAGGTACGACCACATCCAGTCAAGCGCGACCACCACGCGGTTGCGAAAGCCGACCAGCGGCATGATATGTATCACGCCCCACATCCACCACGCGATAAACCCGCCAAAGCCGAAACCGCGGATAAGCGCAATCGCCTTGCCGCGGCCAATCGTCGCCATGGTGCCGTCGTCGCGGTATTTAAACGGCGGCGGCGCATCCTTCCCCTCGATGCGCGCGCGGATGACGCGGGCGACGTATTTTCCGGCCTGCTGCGCGGCAGGGGCAAGACCGGGCACGGCGCGCCCCGCACTATCCGTCAGCGCGGCTGTATCGCCCACGATAAAAACATCAGCCTGCGCAGGCAGGCTGTAATCCGCCGCCACTTTTACGCGGCCTGCGCGGTCAGCCTCCGCCCCCAGCCATCTTGCAGCGGCCGATGCCTGCACGCCCGCCGCCCAGACAATAGTGCGGCAGGGAATGGTTTCGCCGTCAATCACCACATGGTCGGCGGCGCAATTGCCCACGGCTTTTCCGGTCATGACTTCAACGCCGATTTTTTCAAGGTCGCGGCGCGCGCGGTTCGACAATTTTTCGGGGAAGGCGGCCAGCACGCGCGGCCCCGCCTCCGCCAGAATAATCCGCGCCGCGGCGGGGTCGATGTTTCTGAATTCACCCTTCAGCGTGTGGCGCGCCAGTTCGGCAATGGCGCCGGCCATCTCGACGCCCGTCGGCCCCGCCCCCACAACCACAAAAGTCATCAGCGCGCGGCGCAGCGTTTCGTCTTCGCAGGTTTCGGCCTGTTCAAATGCGCCCAGCACGCGGCGGCGGATATGCGTTGCATCGTCAATCGTTTTCAGCCCCGGCGCGGCATCCGCCCATTCGTCATGGCCGAAATAGGCATGCGTCGCCCCCGTGGCGACAACCAGATAGTCATAGGCGATTTCATCGGTATGGCCGCGCACGATTTTGCGCGCGGTGTCGATGCCCGTGACCTCGCCCAGCGCAACGGTGCAGTTTTTTTGCCGCCGCACGATGGCGCGCGTGGGCTGCGCGATTTGCGCAGGCGACAAGGCCGCCGTGGCGACCTGATACAAAAGCGGCTGGAACAGGTGGTAGTTATGGCGGTCAATCAAAATCACATCGGCATCCGCGCCGCGCAGGCCTTTGACAGCCGCAATGCCCGCAAAGCCCGCACCAATAACCACCACACGCGGGCGGCCTGCGTTTGGATTTGCGCTTGTTTTCGTATCCACCGTCATAACCTGCCCTTTATTTTTTATTGCTTGCGCCCTGATTGCGGATGATAAGGCGAAAGACCTTGAAAATCAAAGCCTCAGCGCAAGACCGTTAACATATTCAAAGCGTTGAAAAATATAAGAATTTTATCACAAGCCCGAAACCCGCCGCGCCGCCGCCCGCGCGCCTTCTGCCGCAGGGTTGCCTTGCCCTTGACGGAACCCGGTCTATATTTCATCGTTAACACTAAATATCCCGCCCCCTCCCTCTAACACCCCCGAGGACAGCACAGATGAAAAACGCCCTTTTCGCCGCCGTCATGGTTGCGGCTTCCCTGACCGCCCTGCCCGCCAGC
>DDBY01000135.1:3035-5796 GCA_002334985.1 Micavibrio sp. UBA2020 | reverse complement strand
GGACAGTTTTTTGCCGATGATGATATAGGTGTCGTTTTCGGTCTCCAGAACCGCGGGGCAGCCGCAGCCGCAGTTGCCGCAAGCGAATTCGGGGGGGGTGATGTCGTTGAGTTTCATGGTCGTTTTCCTTTCAGGTGTGTGTGGATGGTAGTCGTTGTGGTTCGGGTGGTAAATGACAAAAGTCAAACAGGCGGCTATCTGCCTGTTTTGCCTGTTGTTCAGGGGGCGGGGGCTTTGGCCATGCGGGTGCCTTGCACGCGCAGGGTATCCGGCGCGGCAGGTGTTACGCAGATGCCGTTCAGATATTCGCCCATGCTCATTTTCAAAAGCGCGGCGTTTTCACGCAGACGTTTTTGTTCTTCCTCGCCAAGGCGGTTGTAAAAAGCCGCTGCGGCAGGGGAGAGGTTGTCGTTTGCGCCCGTGCTGTTCTGCCCGTGCTGATGCCCGTGGCCGTGATGCTCGTGGTTATCATGCTGCATCTGGTGCTGCGGCACGGGGGTTTTGTGGTTGTCGTGGCCGCTGTGGTGGTCATGCCCGCCCAGCTGCATCATCAGCGTGGAGGCGAGAAGGCCTGTAATCGCGCTGCCGATGACAAGGCGTTTTTCAAACCGCGTGGCGGTTTTGCCGCGCAGCTTGTGCCAGGCATAAAGCCCGCCCGCCGTTGCCGCCGCGCCAAAAGCGAGGGCAAGCACGGATACGCCCGCCGTGGCCGTTGTCACGCCTGCCGCGGCAATCACCAGCGGTGTGATGACGCAGCCGGCATGGCCGACGATAAATCCGGCCGCGCCGGAGCCTGCGCAGGCCGCGCATTTTTTAAACATGCCGCGCAAAAAACCGCGCGGTTTCTGGGTTTGGTTATCATTGACGGGCGGCGGGCAGGCGCAAGACGGGTCGCAGCTTGCGGGTGTTTCCGCGCGCCCCGCATTTTTATCGGGGGTATTCATGATGTCAGTCCTTATGTTTGAAACGGAGTGTCAGAAAGCGTTTCAGACAAAAGGCGGGGCTTGCGATTGCCAGTTTTTATGGGGGGATTGTGCGGGTGCGGCCGCATCGGCCAACAGGCTGTACGCGGCGGCATCATAAACGAAAGGGGCCGGCAAAACAGCGGGCGCCGTAATGCCGTGCGACAATACGGGCGCATAGGGGCAGGGCGCGTGCGCCGCCTCGTCATGCGCTGGGCTGTCCTGATTTTGCTGCGCAGGTGCTTCGGGCGCTTGCGCGGCGGGGACAAAAACCGTTTTTTCGCCATAGGCCGTGCAAAGAACCAGCGGGTAGAGCGTACCGTCGGGCGCGGCGGCGCGGGCGATATTGGGCATGAATCCGGCGGGGATGGTGGCTGCAATCAACATTGCCGTCACCAAAAGCGCGCCCAGAATCTTTTGTGCCCAAATCTTCATGGCCTTGTTATACGCCTTTTTGCGGAAAATAAAAGCGGATTGGAGAGGGCAAAAGGCGCTTTAAATCCTGCTGCGGCAGATTTCATACAGCATAATGCCCGTAGAAACCGCCAGATTGAGCGATTCTGTGCCCCCCGGCATGGGGATTTTTACCAAGGCGGCGCAGGCATCGGCAATATCGTCCGAAAGCCCGTTTTGTTCGCTGCCCATGACCAAAAGCAGGGGCAGGCCGTAATCGCCGTTGCGGTAATCGGTATCGGTGCGCAGGTGCGTGCCCACGGCGCGGCCATGCCATGCGGGCAGGGCGGCGATAACATCCGTACGGCTGGCGCGGATGATTTTCTGGCGCGCAAAAGCGCCGACGGTTGCGCGCACGGTTTCCGGCGCAAAGGCATCGCAAGTCTGGCCGATAAGAACCACGCCCGCCGCCCCCACCGCATCGGCGGTGCGGATGATGGTGCCGAGATTGCCGGGGTCGCGGATGTCTTCAAGTCCGACCCAAAGCGCATCCGGTGCGCCCGTCATGGTGTCTATATTATATGTACGCATATAAAGCGCGGCGATGATGCCCTGGGTGTTGTCGCGCCCCGTGATGCGGCTGAGAAGCTCTTCGGGCATTTCGAGCGCTTCGGTATCGGCTTGCGCGCGCGCAAGCAATTCTTGCGCATCGTCCGCGGCGGCGGGGCTGAAACAAAGGGTATGGATATGCCATCCGGCGTCCAGTGCCTCTGCGATATGTCGCGCGCCTTCGACCACAAAAAGCCCGCTTTCGTCGCGGTGTTTTTTAAGCGCGAGGGATTTGAGCGTTTTGACGGCCGGATTGGCGGCGCTGGAGATTTGTTTAACGAAACGTGGCATGGAGCTTCCTTGCAGGCACTATAGCAGGACTTGGGCGGTTTTGGCGCGGGTTTTCGTGCCGATTGAGTTTTCTCCGTCCGCCCGATAAGCTGAAGGCCGGACATTTGTATATCAGCCGTCTATCGGCTTTATAAAAAGGAATATGCCATGGCGGCTCTCGGCGCGCTTTTTGTTCTCGGCTATCTGCTTTTGCCTATCGTGGCCATGATTTGGGCCTATAGCAGCGGCAAGCGTATCGACCAGCTGGCCGAAAACGTCGGGTTTTTGCTGCGCCGGGCGGAACGTGAAGGCCGCGGCGACGCCGCCCCCAAAAAGGCGGAGCCCGCATCCGCGGAAAAGCCCGTTGAAAAACCCACGGCCGCCGCGCCCGCATCCGGCGTGACGGTAACGCCGGCGGTACAAAACGTACCCGCCGTGCAAAGCCTGCCGCGCAAAGACAGCATTTTCGCGGACAACAGCGTTTACAAGGGCGCGGACGGCGAAGAGTGGGTGGAAATCAGCGATGC
>DDBY01000135.1:0-2632 GCA_002334985.1 Micavibrio sp. UBA2020 | reverse complement strand
GACGGCGAAGATGTTTTTGAAAAGGCATGGCACTGGCTGGGCGAAAACTGGATGCTGGTCACGGGTGCGCTTTTCGTTTTCCTGTCCATCAGCTGGCTGGTGCGTTATGCGCTTGTCGAAGATTTGATTACCGCCGAAATGCGCATCGGCGCGGGCTTCGTGCTGGGCGCGGTTTTGGCGGGCATCGGCTATTGGCGCATGAAATTCTATCCGCAGCAGGGGGCGATTTTCCTTGTCCTCGGCACCAGCGCCGTGATGCTGACCATGTTCGCCGCGCGCGAGCTTTACGGGTTTTTCACGCCAGCTGCCATGCTCTCGCTCGCTTTTGTTACGGCGGGGTTTGTGACGCTGCAGGCGCTGCGCGCGAATATGCCTGTCTTGTCCTACGCGGGGCTTCTGACCGCCATGGCGGCGCCTGCTATGACCAATGTGGCCACGCCGTCTTTCGCGGGGTTGTTCGGTTATCTGGCGGTGGTTTTGGCCGCGACGCTGTGGGTTGTGCTGATGACGGGCTGGCGCAAAAACATTTTGTTCGCGCTCGTCATGACCACGTTCTATAGCATTCCGTTTTGGGAAGTTTCTTCGCGCCTGCCGTCGAAAGATGCGGGGCTTTATACGGCCTTCGCCTTCGCAGCCGTGTTTTTTATTGCCGATATGGTCGGGCATTTCCGCGCGGTGCGCAACCGCCTTGCGGATATTCTGATGCCGCTTTTGATGGCGGGTTTTCTGGTTGTCTGGATTGGCAATGCCGCGGCATCTGACATGCGCGCGATGTGGCTTTTGCTCTGGGCGGCGGTTTTCTCTGCGGGCTCGGCGCTTTTGTCGCGCCGCACGGGGGCGCAAAGTGTGTTTTACACCTATATGGCGGTTGCCGCCGTGCTGGTCGTGGCGACAACGGCGATTGAACTGCGCGGCACCGGTCTTATCGTCATGCTGACGCTGCAATCGGCGGGGCTGACGCTTTTGTGCCGCCATGTTCTGCGCATGACAACGGGCACGACGGTGGCGGCCTTTACGATGCTGCTGCCGCTATGCCTTGGCGTCGGCAGCCTCGATGCCGCCAAGTGGACGGGCGCGGCGATTCCGCAGGGGCACGCGCTGGTGCTGCTGATGCTGGCGGCGGTGCCGCTGGCACTGGCGTGGTATTTTTATGTCTGCCCCGATACGCGCGAAGGCGATAAACAAAAAACGGCGCCGGAAACTACCGCGCCGCACATGGCGGAGATTTGTTTTTGGGTGATTTCAGGCTCGCTCTACGGTTATGCCTTCATCTGGCGCGTGGCACATGCGCTGATACCGCAGCAGGATTTCGCAACCGCACTTTGCATGATTGCCTATAGCATCGTCGGCATCGCCGCCTATATGCTCGGCCACAGCGGCGGGCGGCTTTATGTGCGCTACTACGGCCTCGGCCTTCTCGGCATGGTGATTGCGCGCCTGCTGTTGGTCGATTTACCTGAAATGCCTGTCGCGGCACGCATCGTCATGTTCTTCGGCGTCGGCGTTCTTTTGCTGGCAACCGCTTTCATCCGCTACCGCCGCAAAGATACGGGCGCGGCGGAATAGGCACAGGCGATGAAAACAGGGGCGGCGGGTCAGTCCGGCCGTCTATAAACAAGCGTGCCTTGGCTCATGCTGATGATTTCAGCATCGGTGGCGAATCCTGTTTTATCTGGCACCCATCCTTCCCGCGCTGTGCGGCAAAGGATATAGGGATGCGTCTGCGCAGCTGTAAAACGCGCGTAATAAAGCCGGAACAACCCCTTTTTGTCCGCATCCCAGAACTCCCATATCTCGTCCGGCGCCTTGAGCGCCTGCGCAATTTCAGGCAGCCGCTTGCGGATAGTTTCGTCGTTCAAATCAATCGCGGGCATGTGTTCCTGCAATGTCGTTAAAATGCGGAAAGAGGCGCGCCATTCAGCAGGCTTTGTGCCGCCTGCATGACCTTCAAATAATAACGCAAAGTGCCGCAGCGTTCTTGCCAATTACACATCAGCGGAATGGAAATATCCTGCACGGCTTTTGTGTATGCGTTGACGTCCCATGCGCGTCCTTGTGCCGTGAATTTTTTTATGTCGCCGGAAAACAAGGCAATCGCTTCGTCTATCGGGGCTGCGTAAATGCCGCTGACTTCGCCTCTTTGCAAGGTAAGGGTATCTGGTGTGGCAAGGCTCTCGGCTAGAAAAATGTGACAGAACTCGCGGTTGATATAATCTCCGCGCGTAGCGATGTTAAGAAACTTGCCGAGGTAGTGACGTTTTTCGTCCGGCACAAAAAGGCCAAGCTCCTCCTCCACCTCGCGGAAGCCTTGCTGAGGTGTCTCGCCTACAGACAGGTGTCCGCTGGCAGAGGCATCAAAACTGCCGGGGTCGATACGGTTGCGCGGCCCACGCTGTTGCAAAAGTACGGTGCGGCGTTGCGGGTGGAAAATCCAGCAAGCAAAAGTTTGATGCCACAGGCCTTTTCTGTGTACCTCGTCGATGGAGGCGGTCGGTGGGTTCAGCGGGTTATAGAGTTCGTCAAATACATCTATTGTTTCCATAACTAACGCGCAAATTGATTTTGGGGAAATTTTTTAAAATGGTGCCGGCGGAGAGGATTGAACTCCCGACCTTCGGTTTACAAAACCGCT
>DDBY01000187.1:10954-21893 GCA_002334985.1 Micavibrio sp. UBA2020 | reverse complement strand
TTGGCGAGATGTGCGGCGATGCCCGCCCCCATCACGCCCGCGCCGATGACTGCCGCTTTTTTGATGGCCATGTTTCAAGTCTCCTTAAACGTCTGTCTATGCCCGCCGCATGCGCGGCGCCGCGATTACGGCTTGGGGGAGTATTTTTTAAGAACCGTGGTGATGCCCTGACCCGCGCCGATGCACTGGGTGGATACGGCATAATCGCCGTCCTTGCCTTCATCATGCAGCAGCTGCGCGGCTTTGCCGGTGATGCGCGCACCTGTCGCGCCCATCGGGTGACCAAGCGCGATGGCGCCGCCATGCACGTTCAGCTTTTCATCCGCGATTTTGAGGTCTTTCTGGCAGGCCGCCGCTTGCGACGCGAAGGCTTCGTTCATTTCAACGAATTTCACGTTGTCCATGGTGATGCCGGCCTTGGCCATGGCCTTTTCCGTTGCCGGAACGGGGCCCATACCCATCACAGTCGGGTCAACGCCCATAACTGCGAAAGATTTCACTTCAGCCAGAATTTCAAGCCCGTGTTTGAGCGCGAATTCTTCGGAGCAGACCAGCACCGCCGCCGCACCGTCGGTGACGGGTGAAGATGTTGCGGCCGTGACCGTGCCATCTGCTTTGAAGGCGGGCTTCAGCTTGGCAAGGCCTTCGGGCGTCGAGTCGGGACGCGGGCAGCCGTCGTCTTTCACCACGCTGCCGTCGGGCTTCACGATGGGCACGATTTCCGCATCGTATTTACCGGCTTTTTTCGCCGCGGCGGTTTTGAATTGGGATTTGAGGGAGAATTCTTCCTGCTCGGCGCGGCTGATGCCTTTGCTGCTTGCCACGTTCTCGGCGGTTTCGCCCATGCTCATGTAAGCGCCGGGGCTTTGTTCGTAAAGCGCGGGGTTGGGCGAGACGTTGAAGCCGCCCATCGGCACGCGCGTCATGCTTTCGACACCTGCGCAAATCACAGCGTCCATCATGCCCATGGTGATGGCGCCCGCGGCGTCATGAATGGCCTGCATAGAGGAGCCGCAGAAACGGTTGATGGTCACGCCTGCAACTTCTTCGGGAAGACCGGCGCGCAGCGCAACGAGACGGCCGAGGTTCAGCCCCTGTTCGCCTTCGGGCATCGCGCAGCCCAGTTTAAGGTCTTCGATAAGCTTCGGGTCAACGCCCGTTTTTTTGATAAGGCCCTGAACGGTCTGCGCGGTGATGTCGTCGGCGCGCATATCTTTCAAATCGCCCTTACCCGCAGGGGTAAAGGGGGAGCGGACATAGCCGGCGATGACGACTTTTTTGGGTTCGGACATAATGGGCCTCTCGTTTGGAATAACGTTGATATCGGCCACACCTTAAAATTACCTGTTTTGCCGTTTTCTGCAAAACGGCGAGTCGCGTTCTTATGCAAGTTGCGCGCTGTTTATTTCAAAGGAGTATGAAGCATGCCCCGCAGCAGGTAAAGCCGGAAAATGAAAAATCTTGCCGCCGTAAACGCAAGATGTATCAATGGCATATCAATTTAATTTGCCATAGAATTGTTTTGAAGTTTTATGGTTTATGGAGAGCAGCCTAGGCCGCGCCCGCGCGCTCTTCCTGCTTTGTTTTGTAAAGCGAATAGAGCATCCCGCCCGCCAGCAGCGAAAGCGTCACGCCGAGCGAAACCACCGCCGGAATTTTGTCGAGGTCGAGAAGGTCGGCGACAAAAACCTTGGAGCCGATAAAGACCAGCACCAGCGCGAGCGCGTATTTCAAATATTTGAAACGCACCAGAATAACCGCGAGCGCGAAATAAAGCGCACGCAGGCCAAGAATGGCGAAAACGTTGCTGGTGAAAACAATATAGGGGTCGGTCGTCAGCGCGAAAATCGCGGGGATGCTATCGACCGCGAAAATCAAATCCACAAATTCAATGACCAGCAGCGCAAGAAAAAGCGGCGTTGCGAAAACGGCCAGCTTGCCGGTTTTTTCATCCGCCTGACGCACCCAGAATTTATCGCCGTGCAACTCGTTCGTGACGCGCATGTGTTTTTTGAAGAATTTCAGCACAGGGTTTTTGCCGATGTCTTCGTCTTCGTCATCATGTTTCATAAACAGCATCTTGATGCCGCTGAAAATCAGGAAGGCCGCAAACAGGTAAAGCACCCATTCAAATTTATGAATGATGGTCGCGCCCATCAAAATAGTCGAACCGCGCAGCACAATCACGCCAAGAATACCCCAGAACAGCACGCGGTGCTGGTACATGCGCGGAATTTTGAAATAGGCGAAGACCAGTGATATGACGAAGATATTATCGAGCGACAGGGATTTTTCGACCAGAAAGCCCGTCAGATACAAACTGCCCTGCGCAGCGCCCAGTTCAAACCACAGCCAGGCGCCATACAAAAGCCCGACGCTGATGTAAAATGCGCTCATCTTCAGGCTTTCGCGCATGCCGATTTCGTGGCTTTTCTTTTGAAAAACGCCGAGGTCGAGGAACAGCAGGAAAAGGACGACCCCAAAAAAGACCGCCCACATCCAAAGAGGCTTATCCATTTATTTTTTCCTGTATGTTGGGTTTGCAGCGGCACGCTATGAAGCGCGCACGGGTCTTACATGAAAGCTTGGGAGAACTGCTTGGCCACGTCCGAGAGGAAACCCTTGGACAAAAGATAGACAACGCCAAGGCCAACCGTCACACCCCAAAAACCGATATAGACGTTCATGTGCGCCTTATCAAAAATGCGCTGCCACAAAAGCGTCAGCCCCGGAATGATGCCGGCAATCATGAAAATAATCGTGCCGCGGATAACCAGCAGCAGCACATAGTCGATTTCGGGAGAGCCCGCAAAAGACGGCCCCGTCGCGCCGAACATCAGCTTGTCGAAACCCTGATTGCCGGTGCTGTAGGTTTCGCCTTTTTTAATGGCTTCGCTAAGAAGAACCGCGGCAGCGACAGCCATCGCCCAGACAATCGCGGCGGCAAGACGCGGGTTCGGCTCTTTGCCTTCGCGTTTGGATTTGACCTGATAACCGGCGTTGAATTTTTTGGCGTGTTCCAGTTTGCGCTTGGCGCCGACGAGCTTGACCTCTTCTTTTTTACCGAAACCGAACATGACAGAAATCCCTCGTTTGAATTTTCGTCAAGTTTAGGGGCTTGGCCGGATTTAATCAAGCGCGGCCACGGCAGGCAGGGCGCGCAAAACGCTTTCGGGCAAACTCAGGCTTTGACGATGTTATGACGCTCGCCACGCGCGCCGTAAACGTTGCGCGTATCAACAATCAAACGTGCATGCTGCGCGACCATGTCATAATCCACATTGGTATGGTCTGTCACAATCACCACGGCATCAGCCGCCGCCACGACATCCGGCGTCAGGGGCGCGGATACCATGCCGGTAAAGGCTGCATGTTCGCGCGTCGGCGGCACGGTATCGACAAAGGGGTCGTGATAGGAAATGTCAGACTGGCGCTTTTGCAAAAGCTCCATGATGCCGAAGGCGGGACTTTCGCGGATATCGGCCACGTTTTTCTTGTACGCCATGCCGAGCAGCAAAATCTTCGCGCCCTTGAGCGATTTGGAAAAACGCAAATCCAGCGTTTCGGCAAGGCGGTTCACCACAAAACGCGGCATCAGAACGTTAATCTCGCCCGCCAGTTCGATAAACTTGGTGGAAATGCCGTGTTCGCGCGCTTTCCACGTCAGGTAAAACGGGTCGATAGGGATGCAATGCCCGCCAAGACCCGGACCCGGATAAAACGGCATATAGCCGAAAGGTTTGGTTTTGGCAGCTTCAATCACTTCCCACACGTCGATACCCATGGAGTCGTAAATAACCTTGAGCTCGTTCACGAGGGCGATATTAACGGCGCGGAAAATGTTTTCGGTCAGCTTCACAGCCTCCGCCGTATCCGCCGTCGATACCGCAACCGTTTTGGTCAGGAACTGGTCATACATGGTTTTGGCAAGGCGCAGTGCATCCGCGCCGTCGCCGCCGACGACCTTCGGAATAATCGCGGTATGAAACTGCGCATTACCCGGGTCTTCGCGTTCGGGGGAGAAAGCGAGGAAAAAATCTTCGCCGGCCTTGAGCCCGCTGCCGGATTCAAGAATAGGTTTCAAAAGCTCCCGCGTTGTGCCGGGCCATGTGGTGGATTCAAGAACGACCAGCTGCCCGCGGCGCAGGTATTTGGCGATGGTCTTGGCCGTTTCTTCGACATACGTCATGTCAGGTTCGCGGTTCTTATTCAGCGGTGTCGGCACGCACATCAAAACCGCATCCACGTCCGCAAGCTTGCTGAAATCGCCCGTTGGCAGAAAACTGCCGCCCGTGACCAGCTCCGCCACCTTGTCGTTATGGATGTTGCCGATATAGGACTGGCCTTTGTTCAGACGGTCGATTTTATCGGCGTCGATATCGAAGCCGACGGATTTGAAGCCCTGCGCACAAATCGCGCAGACCAGCGGCAACCCGACATAGCCAAGGCCGATAACGCCGATGACCGCTTCGCGGTTGACGAAGCGCGCGCAAAGCGCCTCCACATCCGGCGCGGCGGCAGGGGCAGGTTTCAAACTGGGCGAGGGGGTGGACATGACAAAGGCCTCCGCTGCGGCAAAGCGCCGCAAAATATTCATTTTGCAGGATTTTTAGCATACCGCCGGAGAATTGCAAAGCCTTTGGGGGGCATGCGCCCGCGCCAAAACCCTGCGCCCCGCAAGGCAGCAGGCGGCCATCGTATTGAGATTCAGTGCTTTTCGGACAGAGGGGCGGAGATTACCAGTCGCGGTGGCGCGAACCGTTGCGCTTTTTGCCTTTGCCGCCCTTGTTCTTTTGCCAGCCTTCGCCGGGGGCGGAAAGGCTGTTGTCATTGCGGCCGCGGCGTTTGCTTTTGTCGTTGAACTTGTTGCGGCCGCTTTCAGGGCGCGCGGGGGAGCGTTGATGCGGGTTTGCCGACGACGACGTTTCGCGCGGGCGGGGCGGCATCAGCACGTTCATATCGACATCGATAACCTTGCAGATGTCTGCGACCTGCTTGGCCTCTGCCATCGGCAGCTTCGCCACATGTTCGCGTAAGGTACGCAATGCATTGCTGCGGTAAAATCCGTTGAAGTTGTGCAGCAGCTTGCCGCCCTTGGGTCCGCCGAGGTTTTCGGCAACCTGGTCGAAAGCACCCGTCAGGTTTTCCGCCGTTTCTTTCAAAAGCGGACGCAGCAGTTTTTCAAGCTCGCGCGCAGATTCGTCGTGTTCGATAACATCGTTGAAAATTTTCGCCAGCGTGCGGCGGCCTTTGATGTTGTCATCAGCCATATCGACGACATCGCGTTTATAGCGGCGCGCGATTTCCTCAACCGCTGTCAGACCCTTGTCTGCGACCGGATTGGCGCGGAATTCGCGCAGACGGTCCAGCGCTTGTTTGACCACGAAATCGGCATGATGGATATCGCTGAAGGGGTCTTTCGGCCTGACAGCCAGAACGTCCCAGCGGCTGCCCGGCGTTTGCGGCGGGCAGATGAAATTGGGGTTGCTGTCACTGCGTTCCGGCGTCAGCATCAAAATCCACTTGCTTTCGCCCGGCTGCAAATCGCCGATACGCTGAAGGCCGTTCAGCGTGTTTTTGAAATCATGGATTTTGGTGGGGATAAGAATAAGGTTGCCGAAATGGTTCTGGCGGAATTTGTCTTCGACCTCTGTTTTCTGGTCGGGGTCTTTTTCCTTGCTACCCGCCCAAAGCCCGCTGCCCGCGCGCTCGATAATGTGGTCGATGTTCATATCATAAGGGCGGCCGTCTTTGTCGGAGGGGTCAAGCCCCTGCTGCATGCGGGCGATGCCGTGTTCGCAAATGCCCAGCGCCCGCGCGGCATCGGCATGGTTTTCGCCGATGAATTTCAAAAAGCGGCTGCGGACATTGCTCAGGTATTCTTCGTGTACCGCCGCGTTCTGGTCTTGCGTGATTTTGCTGTAGAGAACGGGGACAAGTTTGAAGCCTTCGGGGATTTCACCGATGGTTTGGGCGAATTGCTGTTTGTGGGTTTTCGCGCGCTCCAGCGATTCCGTGGCGCGGCGCTGGTCTTCTTCGCTGAGAGGGCCGGAAAGAATACGGGTAAACTTGTCGATGCGGTTTTCAATGGACTGGCGGATTTGTTCAATCAGCTCTTCGCGCGAAGGCGGGGTCGGCACCTTGCCCGGCGGGACAAACCCCGGGGAAGACGTGATCTCGGTAATCGTTTCGGCCGAAACCCTTTGTGCCAATAGTGCCTCCGTGGTGTACGCGGTTGCAGTCTTTGGTATGCGGTATCTTTGTTGGTGAATTATTGTTAGTGGAAAATATTGTTAAAATCAAGGTCATTTTATTGAAAGTAAATTTTCTAAATAAATTCAATATTGTTATATAATTTCAAAATTGAGTATATTGGGGTACATGAATACCATGTGCGTTGCAGCATCGGGAATCATGTGTTAAAAAACGTGTTTTCCGGTAAACAGCAGGCCTTAAAAGGGTGCCGATTGGGTGCGCGAAACGCCCGCCATCGCCGCAACCTTGCGCTCCACCCCTTGTCCGGGCATGCAGGTGACGTGGAGGTATTTTTCACCCGCCGCGCTTTGGTTGAAAGCCACCTGCACCACGCCTTTAAGCGCGCGGATGTCGCTTTCCAGCGCCTCGGTTCTTGCGTCTGTCACGTCGGGCGCCAAAACGGCGCGAAAAGCGGGAAACAGGCTCATGGTCTTGTGCAAACCCTCTCTTAGGCAAAAACTTTATACCAGTTTTCTTTCAGCGCAGCGTCGAATTCCTGCATCGTCACCTTGATGCCAAGCGCGGCCAGCGACGTCACCCCGTGCTGCGAAATGCCGCAGGGCACGATACCGTCAAAATGTGACAGGTCAGGGTTGATGTTCACCGATACGCCATGGAACGCGACCCATTTGCGCACGCGCACGCCGATGGCGGCGATTTTCGCCTCCGTCCCCTTGGGCTTGCCGTAGGGTTTCATATCGACCCAGATGCCGACCCTATCTGAACGACGTTCACCTTTGACATCAAAAGTTGACAGTGTTTGGATAATCCATTCCTCAAGGTCATGGATATAAACGCGCAGGTCGGGCCCTGCGCCTGCGGCACTGCGGCGTTGCAGGTCGGTCATGACATAGGCCACACGCTGGCCGGGGCCGTGATAGGTATATTGTCCGCCGCGCCCAGCGCTATAGACGGGAAAGCGGGCATTGAGAAGGTCTTTGGGGTCGGCGCTGGTGCCTGCCGTATAGACCGGCGGGTGTTCGAGCAGCCAGACAGTATCCGCTTCGCCCTTTTCGCGTATCATCGCGACCTTTGCTTCCATGAACGCGAGGGCGCGGTCATAGGGCACGGGGCGCTCTTCGCTTTGCCAATGCACGGGGATTTTTTGCACAGAAGTTTTTTGCACTGTTTTCTTGGGCGCCGCTGTTTTGGATGCGGCAGGTTTGGACGCAGCAGGCTTTTTTTGGGCAACAGCCATAAAAAATGCTTTCCTTTTATATACTAAAATCAAATTTGTAGAATACCCTGAACATAATCCGCGCGGCGGTGCTTGAAAAGCCCCCCTTGACATATCCGGCTGCCGTCTTTAGAAAAAATTCCAGACAAAGCAGTAATATTTCAGAAAATTATATCATTCTGTAAAAAGAAGGAGGCTTTTCGATGTTCAAAGGCTGGTTCAACAAAGCAGCAGATTCCTTCGACGATGTGAAACAGATGACCACACGCAAGCTGCCCGTCCCCGACCTTGAAGGCACAGACAAGTTTGTGCAGCTCAGCGCCAAGCGCACCAAGGAAGGCTACTGGACGATTTCCATCCAGAACAACATCAAGACCGTAACCGCCGGGGTGCAGGAAGTCAGCCGCGCCTACCGCGAAGCCATCACCAAATACACAGGCCGCCGCATCGGCAGCAACAGCGACGAGTTCCGCATGAATTTCGACGCCGCGTTTCTCATCCTGCGCGATATGGAAGAATCCCTGATGCGCTATAAAGAAACCGCCCCGTCGCCGGAGCCGGATTTCCATTACATGGCCGCCTATCGCCTGCTGCCGCAAGCCTTCCGCGAGCAGATGGACGAGCTGTTTTTCGAAAAGCACCACCAGAACGGCGGCATCCTGCCCCCCAAGGCAAAGCCCGCCCCGGCCGCCAAACCCCAGCCGCCCAAAAACGGCGGCGGTTTCAAGCCGAACTGATACGCGGCCGCGCAATCAATTCTTAACCCCGTTTTGATACTATTCGTAGTAGTCGCACTGAATAACTGCGCCTGAAACGAAGGGGGATGGCATGTCCAATTTCAAAACGGCCAAGGCCGCGCTTTTGTCCGCCTTCATCGCGGTTGCCGGATGCAGCGACCCCGCGCCCGCCACCAACGGGCCCGAGGGCGGCATTTTCCCCGGCAGTTTTTCATTCGAAACAGATGGGCTGACCCATACAATGAAAGACGCGCGGCATACGGTCGTTTTCGATTTTAAATCGGATACCATGACCGTTACCGATAGCGTGGCGCGAACATCGTATGTCAAAAGCACCAACGGCCCGCTGAGCACGGCCGAAGAAAGCCTTGCGCGTTTTGCCGAAAGCAGCGTGTGCTATGGCATGCACAAAGATAAATTCGACAGGATACTCGCCGACGACAATGTTGAATCGCTGACGCCTGAACGCGGTTGCAGCGCCAATAACGGTATCGCCCGCGTCAATTACCGCGCGAGACCTTGATGCCCCGTCACCATTTGAACAGCACAAGACTGATGGCCAGCGCGGCCATACCGGTGATAAGCCCGTACACGGTTTCATGCGATTTGGCGTAGCGTTTTGCGGCAGGCAATAGCTCGTCCAGCGCCAGAAAAACCATCACGCCGGCAATAATACCAAACACCGCACCGAAAACCGCATCCGACAAAAACGGCGCCAGAATTAAATAACCGATGGCGGCGCCGACAGGCTCCGCCAGCCCCGACAGCAGGCTGGCGACGAAGGCATATTTCTTGCTGCCCGTCGCATAGTAAACCGGCACGGCAATCGCGATACCTTCGGGAATGTTGTGAATCGCAATCGCGAGGGCGAGGGGCAAACCGACCACGGGGTCGTTCAGCATTGCAAAAAACGTCGCAAGACCTTCGGGGAAGTTATGCGCGGTAATGGCAACCGCGGTCAAAAGACCCACGCGCTTCACATAGGCACGGTTCTGCTCTTTGAAATGCGGGTTGTCGGCTTCGAGCGTTTCGTGCGGGTTCGGCACCAGCCGGTCGATGGCGGCAATCAGAAACACCCCTGCCAGAAACGCCAGCGTACCATAGCTGAAGCCCAGCTTGTCGCCATAGGCCAGCGTGAAAGACGCAACGGATTTATTGAGAATTTCGGACAGCGATACAAAAACCATCGCGCCGCCCGCAAAGGCAAGGCCGAAAGCCAGCAAACGCGGGCTCGGGCTTTTCGCCGCAAAAACAAGAATACTGCCAAAAGCGGTAGCCAGCCCCGCCGCCGCTGTCGCGCCAAAGGCGACCAGAAGTTGGGTCGTCGATATATCCATGATGAGAGAGATGCTTTCTAGCGGCCTTTGATTGTACTGTTTGGAAAAAGAATCGCCGCGAGTCTTAGTCTAGCGTAAGGCGCGGCGGTGTAAACAGGGGCGGACAGGTACAGATACCTCCCGCGCGGCCTTATTTTATTATGGAATATTTAGCCCCCGCGAATATCCTTGCGACTCCGGTGGCAATCTGTTATTTCCATACGGCAGTTTTAAACTGTCCTACCTTTTGTGCGGTCATGGCGGAATTGGTAGACGCGCAACGTTGAGGTCGTTGTGGGGCAACCCGTGGAAGTTCGAGTCTTCTTGACCGCACCATCTCTCTCCCTTTCCTTTTGATTTTCAAAAGTTTTGCGTTTCGTGTTAGTCTCACGCGCATCGGGCCGCGCGCGGCGTCGCCGCTTGCGCATGCCTGCCCTTCAGGAGTTTTCTCGCACATGGCACTCAAAAAAGACGCACTTTATCAAGCCGCTCTCGAATACCACATGAATCCGGGCGGCCCGGGCAAAATCGCCATCACGCCGACCAAGGCGCTTGGCACGCAGCGCGACCTCGCGCTCGCCTATTCGCCCGGCGTTGCGGCCCCTTGCGAAGAAATTGCGGCTGACCCGAAAACTGCATCGCTTTACACCGCACGCGGCAACCTTGTCGCTGTTATCACCAACGGCACGGCTGTGTTGGGTCTTGGCGACATCGGCCCCTTGGCTGCGAAGCCGGTAATGGAAGGCAAAGCCGTTCTGTTCAAAAAGTTCGCGGGCATTGACGCGCTCGACCTCGAGCTTGATGAGAAAGACATCGATAAAATAGTGGATATCGTCGCCGCGCTGGAGCCGAGCTTCGGCGGCATCAACCTCGAAGACATCAAAGCGCCCGAATGTTTCGAAATCGAACGCCGCCTGAAAGCGCGCATGAACATTCCCGTGTTTCATGACGACCAGCACGGCACCGCCATCATCGTTGGCGCCGCTTTCACCAACTGGATGAAATATTCCGGCCGCAAGCTGAAGGATGTGAAGCTTGTCACCTCCGGCGCGGGCGCGTCGGCGATGGCCTGCGTGAATCTGCTGGTCGCGCTTGGCCTGCCGAAAGAAAACATCACCCTGACCGACCGCGCAGGCGTTGTGTACAAAGGCCGCAACGAGAGCATGGACCCCGAAAAGGAACAGTTCGCACAAAAAACCAGCGCCCGTTCGCTGGCCGATGCCATCAAGGGCGCGAACGTGTTCCTCGGTCTTTCGGGCCCGGGCGTTCTCAAGGGCGACATGGTAAAAACGATGGCGGATGCACCGCTGATTATGGCGCTTGCAAACCCCACGCCTGAAATCATGCCCGAAGAGGCGCGCGCGGCGAAACCCGATGCCGTTATCTGCACCGGCCGCAGCGATTACCCGAACCAGGTGAACAACGTTCTTTGCTTCCCCTTCATTTTCCGCGGC
>DDBY01000187.1:0-10662 GCA_002334985.1 Micavibrio sp. UBA2020 | reverse complement strand
AACGAAGAAATGAAACTGGCCTGCGTCCGCGCCCTCGCGGAGCTGACCATGCAGGAAACCAGCGCCGAAATGGCCGCCGTTTACGGCGAAGACCCCATGAGCTTCGGCGCGGATTATCTGATTCCGAAGCCTTTCGATACCCGCCTTATCCTCGAGCTGCCGCCGGCCGTTGCCAAGGCCGCGATGGACAGCGGCGTTGCCACCCGCCCGATTGAGGATTTCGACGCGTACCGCGCTTCGCTGGAAAAATACGTTTTCAAATCCGGCCAGCTGATGCGCCCGATTTTCGAGCGCGCCGCGAGCAGCCGCAAGCGTATCGCCTTCGCCGAGGGCGAAGAAACCCGCGTGCTGCATGCAGCGCAAACGATTGTCGATGACGAAATCGGCTATCCCATCCTTATCGGCCGCGAAGAAGTGATTACCACGCGCATAAAGCGTATGGGTCTGCGCATGAAAAAAGGCGTGCATTTCGACCTCGTGAACCCGGAATCGGACAGCCGCTATAACGATTACTGGCAGACCTATCACCACATCATGCAGCGCAAGGGCGTCACGCCCGCGCTGGCCAAACAGGTTGTGCGTACGCGCACCAGCGCCATTGGCGCCTTGATGGTTGAAAAAGGCGATGCAGACGCGCTGATTTGCGGCACCATCGGCCGTTATGACCGCCACCTGCGCCATATCACCGACATCATCGGGCATGGCCGCGCCTGCCCGACGGAAACCTATGCCGCGATGAACGTGATGATTTTGTCCAAGGGCACCTATTTCCTTTGCGACGCCTACGTCAATCCCGACCCGACGGCGGAGCAGATTTGCGACATGACCATCATGGCCGCCGCAGAAGTGCGCCGTTTTGGCATGGAGCCGAAAATCGCGCTGCTCTCGCATTCCGATTTCGGCAGCATCGACCGTGCCAGCACGGTTAAAATGCGCCGCGCCGTGGAGCTTATCCGCGACCGCGCGCCGGAGCTGGAGGTAGAAGGCGAAATGACCGCCGCCGCCGCGCTGTCGGAAGAAGTGCGCCAGATGATGTTCCCGAATTCCAACCTGAAGGGCGAGGCGAACCTTCTGATTATGCCGAACATCGATGCAGCCAACATCACCTTCCACATCATGCGCGCGCTGGGCGACGGTATCACCGTGGGCCCGCTGCTTTTGGGCGCGGCGAAGCCTGTGCACATCATGGTGCCTTCGGTCACGTCGCGCGGTATTGTGAACGCCGCCGCTTATGCTTCGGTCTGTGCGCAACTGCTGGAGCGTGAGCAGGCGCCTGCCGCCCTGCAAGCACCGGCGCACAAAACGAAACCGGCCGCCAAGCCCGCGAAGAAAACAGCGTCCAAATCCGCCGCGAAAAAAGCGACGGCAGCTGCAAAAAGCGCGAAAGGCGGCAAAAAAGCCCCCAAAGGCAAACCCGCCACCAAAAACGCAAAGCGCAAACGCGCCTGAATCCGGCCTGAATCGAATATCGAGGGCAGATGGAGCATAAAGACGACGAGCTGACGACGGAAAACGAAAACGTCGAAACCTACGCCGCAGAAATCGCGGCGGAGGAACAGCTTGGCCTGTCCGATGATTTCATCCGCGATGTTGCCCTGCTTTTGGAAGACGACCTGACGGCCGACATCCGCGAAAAATGTGCCGGACTGACACCGCCCGACGCGGCGGAGCTTCTGACCAAGGTCGGGCCGCTGCGTCACCGTCTTGTCGATATTCTCGAAGACGATTTGGCGCCGGAGAGCTTTTCGTACCTTAGCTACGAAATTCTGAACGACCTTCTGGGCAATATGTCAGGGCCGCATATTGCCGCGATTGTGAATGAGCTGGAATCCGACGACGCCATTCACATGATTGACGAGCTGGACGAAACCCGCCGCAGCGAGATTATGCGCCACCTGTCGCGCCGCGTGCGCGCCGTGGTCGAAGAAGGCCTGAACTTCCCCGAAGAATCCGCAGGCCGCCTGATGCAGCGCGAATTCGTGGCCATTCCGCAGTTCTGGACAGTCGGCAAAACCGCGGACTATCTGCGTGCCGCGTCTGAATCGCTGCCCGATAAATTCTATGACATTTTCATCGTTGACCCGATGCACAAATATATCGGCTCTGTCACGCTCAGCGACGTTCTTTGCACGCAGCGCAGCGTAAAAATGGAATCCATCGTCGATGAAAACCGCGCCAAAGTCCCCATCACCATGGACCAGGAACAAGTCGCGCAAATCTTTCGGCGCAAAGACCTTTTGTCCGCGCCCGTCGTCGATGATGACGGCAGACTGGTCGGTGTTATCACCGTCGATGACATCGTTGACGTTATCGATGCGGAGGCGGAGGAAGACCTGCTGAGCATGGGCGGCGTGAGCGATTCAGATATTTACAGCTCCACCCTGACCACCGTGCGCTCGCGCTCCACCTGGCTTTTGGTCAATCTTTTTACAGCCTTCATCGCAGCTTGCGTCATCAGTCTTTTTGAAGGCTCGATTGAAAAAATCGTCGCGCTCGCCGTTTTGATGCCCATCGTCGCCTCCATGGGCGGCAACGCGGGCACACAAACGTTGACAGTCGCTGTGCGCGCGCTCGCAACCAAAGAGCTTTCGTCCGCCAACGCCTGGCGCGTGATTGGCAAGGAATCGCTGGTCGGCATGCTCAACGGCGTTTTTTTCGCGTTGCTGCTCGGCACGGCTGTCTGGTGGTGGTTTCAGGATTTGAAACTGGGGCTGGTGATTGCCTCTGCCCTTGTTATCAACCTTCTGGTCGCCGGTTTTTTCGGCGCCTTCGTGCCCGTGACCCTGACGCGCATGAATATCGACCCTGCCCCCGCCGCGGGAATCTTCCTCACCATGATGACCGATGTTATCGGATTTATGGCCTTTTTAGGGCTGGCCACGATTTTCCTGCTATAGGCGAATCTGCCTGCAACAGTGCGGTTTTTGCGCAGCGCCGCAAAATTCTCTGGACATAATACAGGCCGGTGCTAGGCTTATGGGGTTTTTGAAAGAAGCCGATTATAGCCATGCCCCAGCTCCGCCAGCACGCCAGCGAATCATTCGCCGCCAAACCCGCGCCAAAACCCGCGGGCAGGGGTGTCGGCGGCCTGCGCAAAAGCGAACTGGCGCAAGCCTGCGAGGCGGTACTGGAAGCCTGCGACTGCGGCGATGCCCAAGCCCTGCAAAGCGCGCTGGAAGAGCACATCACCTTGCTGCCGCAAATCGTGAATGCCCGCGATGACAGCGGCTGGACGGCGCTGCATGTCGCCGTCAGCTGGTGCGCTGAAGAATGTATCTCTCTGCTGCTGAAGCGCGGCGCCGACCCCGAGCTTATCAACAACCAAGGGCAAAGCGCGCGCGACCTTGCTTTTCAGCTGGGTTATGACAGCATTGCCGTTCATATCGTCACCGTCGCCGGTGCGGCGGAGATGGCGGCGCGCGACGCGCAAAAAGCCCAGCTGCGCGCCGAAATCGAAGTGATTACCGAGGGGCTGCCCAAAACCATCACCATCACCTGCTGCCAGATGCGCGCCGGTATCCGCCGCCCGAACTGATTTATTTCATAATATACGCATTATGCTGCGCTGCTTAGCGTCTGCGCAGGGTCGCCAAGCCCTGCGCTTTTCGCTATGCTGAAGACCGTCCAAATACCGGAGTTTCCAGCCATGAAAGCGCAAAGCATGTCTTCTGTCGATGCCCACACCGCCGATAACCTGCACGTCGAAAGCTATGTGCCGAAGGCGCTGGATTATCCGTCGCTGAAATTCGACATGGGCGAGAACGCGGACATGATACGCGAAACCGTGCGCGCCTTCGCGCAGGATAACATCGCCCCCATCGCCGCCGCGGTTGACCGCAGTAACGAATTTCCCAACGGTCTGTGGCCGGAATTCGGCAAGCTCGGCCTTCTCGGCATCACGGTCGAGGAAGAATACGGCGGTTCCGGCCTTGGCTATTGCGAGCATATTATCGCGATGGAAGAAATCTCGCGCGCATCGGCCTCTATCGGGCTTTCCTACGGCGCGTTTTCGAACCTTTGCGTCAACCAGATACGCCTGAACGGCAGCATCGAGCAGAAAAAGAAATACCTGCCCGACCTTTGCGCGGGCCGCACCATCGGCGCACTGGCCATGAGCGAGCCGGGCGCCGGCTCCGACGTTGTTTCCATGAAACTGCGCGCGGAGAAAAAGGGCGACCGCTATGTGCTGAACGGCAACAAGATGTGGATTACCAACGGTCCTGACGCCGACACGCTGGTCGTTTATGCCAAGACCGACCCCGCCGCAGGGGCGAAGGGTATGACGGCTTTTATCATCGAAAAAACGTTCAAAGGTTTTTCAACGGCGCAAAAACTGGACAAGCTGGGCATGCGCGGCTCGAACACCTGCGAGCTGGTATTCGAAGATTGCGAAGTGCCCGAAGAAAACATCCTCGGCATGACAGGCAAGGGCGTGAATGTGCTGATGAGCGGGCTTGATTACGAACGCGCCGTCTTGGCCGCGGGGCCCATCGGCATCATGCAGGCCTGCATGGATATCGTGATTCCCTATGTGCATGAACGCAAACAATTCGGCCAGAGCATTGGCGAGTTCCAGCTGATGCAGGGCAAAATCGCCGATATGTACGTCGCGCTGAATACCGCGCGTGCCTATGTCTATGCCGTCGGCAAGGCCTGCGACCGCAAGGAAATCACGCGCAAGGACGCGGCGGGGGCGATTTTGTACGCCGCCGAAAAAGCGACCTGGATGGCGCTTGAAGCCATCCAATGTCTGGGGGGTAACGGCTATATCAACGATTATCCCACGGGGCGCTTGCTGCGCGATGCGAAGCTGTACGAAATTGGCGCGGGCACATCTGAAATCCGCCGCATGCTGATTGGCCGCGAGCTTTTCAAAGAAACCGCCTGATACCGATTCTTTCCAACCGCGAAGAATAACCTACATCGGCCGCGGCGGGCGGGGCGGGGTGAAGCCTGCAAAGTTCTGCATTTTCCGCGTGGCCACTTTGGCGAAAGCCTTGCGCAAATCGGGCGCATCGGCGATGGCCGCTTCGGATACGGTACGGCGCACCGTATCCGCTTCGGTTGAATAAACAAGCTCCCGCGGGTCGGTCTGGTAAACCGAAATCAGCGCTGTCGCCGCCGTTTCGCGGGTTTTCTGGTATTGCTCTTCGCTCATCTTGCCGATATTGCGCACGGTTTTTTCAACCAGCGCCAAAGCTTCCTGTTCGGCCAGCGGCAGGGTTTTGAAAAACACCCGCGCCATCGCCGTCACCGATGTTTTTTGCATGTAGGACTGGCCGTATGGCAGTGCCAGCGGGCTTTGATTATCCAGCTTGCGCAGCTCACGCTGCTCTTCGACCAGATTGGCAAAATCATCTTTGGTCGCACTGCGGCGGAAAGCGGCGGCGTAGCCAAGGAAATAGGACGCGGAATAGCCTGAAAGCCCCTCCAGCATGATATGCGCGAAAAGCCCGCGGCGGAAAGCATCCCTGTCCTTTTCATAGCTCACCGGCGCCGTTTTGATGTACCGTGCCGATACGCGCGCAAGGTCATCGCCGCGCGTCATCACACTGTTCAGATAGGTCGCATCGCCGGCGGCATTTCTGTCCAGCGCGAAAAGGGTTTCGCTGGTAAAGGCATCCGCCTCTTGCATCAGCGAAAGCATGTGTGCGCGGCGCGTGTTTTTAAGCCCGAGGAACACGCCTTTTTTGATGTCGCCTTGCTCTTCCTGCTGTTTCATGTGGCGCAGTTCATGGAAAAGCGTCAGCACCATTTGCGGCAGGTTTCCGGTATTGGCGACCGTCACGCCCACTGTCGCGTCATCAGGCTCTTTGGAAAGAGAGCCGAGAGAGCCCGCCTTGCCCGCACGCATAAACCTTATCGGCACGCCGTATTTTGCGGCCGTATCCAGAAGGGCTTTACCCTCGGGCGTTGTATAAAGCATGTCCATTGTCTGGCGGCGGCGGGTTTCGTCGCGCCCGTGCAGGCGTTCGTGGCAGAACTGGATAACCGTTTCGCGCATACGCGCACGCAGGGAAACGCTGTTTTGTCCGGGCGTGCTCATGGTTGCGCCCCCCGTTTTTTACGCGCAGGTTTTGGCGCGTTACTATTCGCGGCATCCGGCATCGCGGCGTAATGTGCAACAGCGCGGTTGAAGCTGTCGAGCGCGCGTTCAAACCTGAAATTGGTGGTTTCCCACGGGTTTGCGCCTTCGGGCTTTTCACAAACATGGCGCATGAACGCACGCGGGGTTTTTCCTTTTGTATAGTCCGGTACGCTGCTTTGCGGCAGAATTTTGGCGTAAGCAGCAGCATGCTGCGCGAAAATCACCTGCATGCCGGCAGCCTGCGCGGATTTATTTTTTTGCATCGATGCGCCGCGCGCAACAGCACTGAAACCCCGCGCGAAGCTGCTTTGCGGCTTTTGCGCATTGTCTTGCAGGCCTTGCATCATCGTGTTTTCCCACACATGCAGGGCGAAGTTGTTATAGGTATTCAAAAGCGCGGTATTTTGCAAAAAGGCGTCCGCCGCGGCGCGCGTGGCAGCCTGCATGTCGCGCGGTTTGCCGCCCTGTTCCCATTTATCGCAAAAAGCTTCGTAAAGCCCTGCACGGTCATAGGGGTCTTTGCCAAACAGAATACCGCGTTTCGCCATTTGCGCCGCATGGTTGCTATGCGTGTGCATATCGTGTTGGTTGACGAAATAGACGGCGAAAGTATCGGCGTCCAGTTCGCGCAGGCGCATCAGGTATAGCTGCGCCGCAGGCGAGAAATAATCCAGCGATGTGTTTTTACCCGCTTCGGTCAGCTTGCGGCCTTGTTCCATCTGCAAGGCGTGGCGCGATTCATGCGCAAAAAAATGCAGCTGCGCATGACGCGGCGCCGTGCTGTCCACAAACAACGTATTGATGCGCGGGTCAAAAAGCCCGAAAAGCTTTTGGCCGTCTTCGCCGCCCGGCACATTTTTTGTGAAAACGATTTTAACGCGCTGGCGGCCAAGCGCACGCAGCAGGGCGCGGCCAAGCGGTGTCAGACGCACCTCTGCCAAGACCGCCTTGCGCAGGGCGGCTGTTTTGACGTCTTGTGGCGATGAATCGTTATTTGACATGGCTTTAGCCTAACACGAAGCGGATGAAAAACGGTAAACGGCTCTTTCACTTTATGTCAAAAGTAATTTTATGTATCTGATTTATATGCATAAATTAAATACTCGCGGTTGCCATCGCCACCCGTGAGGGGGCTGTCGATAGCGGGACTGACCTGCCAAAGCGCCGCCGTCATAAACCCCGCGACGTTTTGCACGGCCGCCGCCTGCACCGCGGCGTCTTTGACAATGCCCCCTTTGCCGATGTCGGCAGGGGATGATTCGAATTGGGGTTTAACAAGCAAGACGGCGCGCGCCGATGCTGCCAGCAGCGGCAGTACAAAAGGCAGCACCTTGGTCAGGCTGACAAAGCTGACATCCGCCACCAGCATATCAGGCGCAGAGGGGATAAGCGCCCGGGTTAAATCTTTCGCATGGGTGGATTCAAGATTATGCACACGGCTGTCCATGCGGATTTTTTCGTGCAGCTGGCCTTGCCCCACATCCACCGCATATATCTCCGCCGCGCCGCGCGTCAGCAGCACGTCGCAAAAACCGCCCGTGGACGCACCAAGGTCGAGGCATACCGCACCCGTCACATCCACACCAAAAACATCCAGCGCGTGGGCAAGCTTGACGCCGCCGCGCGACACCCACGGATGCACATCACCGCTGACGGTGATTTCATCTGTATCCGATACTTCGGCGGCCGGTTTGTTTTGCACTTTGCCGCCGACACTGACATGCCCTGCGCGTATCATCGCCTGCGCCCGCGCACGGCTGGGGGCAAGGCCGCGTTCAGTCAAAGCCTGATCCAGCCGTTTCTTCATGCCAGCGCCCCCATGGCCAGCACATAGCCTGCGCAAAGCACCATGACCACTGGCGCAGGCAGGTTTTTCCACTGCGCGAACGCGAAACAGACAATAATGAAAACGGCATCTTCGATACGCTGAATAGCGCCCGTCAGCACGGGGTCAATCCATGTGCCGGCCAGAATGCCCACAACCGCTGCAGACAGGCCGGACAGCGCGCCCAGCAGCCGCGGCATGGATAAAATCCGCTGCCAGAAATAATATCCGGCAATGGCCGCCAGCAAGCCCGGCAAGAAAATAAACCCCGCCGCCACAGCCGCCCCCGCCCACGGGGCTGCGGGCAAAAGCGCGTAGCCAAGCGCCGCGGCAATCGAAAACAGCGGCCCCGGCAAGCCTTGCGCAAAGCCGTAGTAAAGCATCATATCCTGCCGAAGCGCGGGCAGCGCGTCGTGCAGCAGCGGCAAGACAACATGCCCGCCGCCAAAAACCAGCGCGCCGCTGCGGTAAAAAACATCGGCAATCGCGGCGGCGCCTTGTGCGTCAAAAACCATGGAAAAAACAGGCAGCGCCAGCAGCAGCAAAATAAAAACCCGAAGGGCCCGCCACGCCGCGCCCGCAGAAACGGCATTTGGCAGCGGCGTTCCGTCTTGCGCCGCATCTTGCGCGGGGGGGCGCCATGCGGTTGCAATGGCGCCTGCCGCCATCACCGCAATTTGCACATAAATACCGCCCATCAGCGCACAAGCTGCCGTGGATGCCACTGCCACAAACCGCCGCAGCAGGTCAGGGCAAAGCCGCCGTGCCATCGACCACACCGCCTGCGCCACAATCACCGCGGCCACAAGCTTCATCACCAAAACCAGCGCAGGCAGGCCGGAGAGCTGCTGCGCATAAAGCGCCACCAGCAACATCAAAATGACAGACGGCAGCGTAAAGCCGATAAAAGAAAAAACCGCCCCTGCAAGCCCTGCACGCACCCAGCCGATAAGAAAATTCATCTGGCTGCTGGCGGGCCCGGGGAGCAGCTGGCATAGCGCCGTCAGCTGCGCGAACTGCGCCGGAGAAATCCAGCCGCGCCGCGTGACATAGTTTTTTTCGAAATAGCCAATATGTGCGGCGGGCCCGCCGAAAGACGTCAGCCCCAGAACAAGCGATACGCGCAGGCATTCAAAAGCCCGCGCCAAAAGTGTTTCCGGTCTTTGCAGTGGTATATCAGGCGGGTTTGACAAGGCCGATATCCGCCGCATCTTTGCCCAGCAACGCCCATGCCTGCGCGGCGATTTGCGGCGCGCTCAGGCCTGCCATGTCGTATTGCTTGGCGGGTGTGTCGTGGTCGATATAGGTATCGGGCAGCACCAGCGTGCGGATTTTAAGGCCGCTGTCCAGCACGCCCTCGTCCGCCAGCAAATGCAGCACCATGGCGCCGAAACCACCAACGCTGCCTTCTTCGATGGTCAGCAGCACGTCATGCGTGCGGGCAAGCTGCAGGATAAGCGCACGGTCAAGTGGCTTGGCAAAACGCGCATCGGCCACTGTCGGGGCAATACCTTTGGCGGCGAGCATATCCGCTGCCTTCAGACATTCGCCAAGGCGCGTGCCGTAGCTGAGCAGCGCAACCGTCGCGCCGTCGCGCAAAATACGGCCGCGGCCGATTTCAAGGGGCTGGCCTTCTTCCGGCATTTCAACGCCGATACCCTCGCCGCGCGGGTAGCGCAGGGCAATCGGCCCCGTGTCATGCGCGGCCATGGTGGCGACCATGTGTTTCAAATCCGCTTCGTCCCCGGCCGCCATCAAAACCATATTGGGCAGGCAGGCAAGATAGGCCGTATCGAACGCGCCCGCATGCGTTGCACCGTCCGCGCCCACAAGCCCCGCCCGGTCAAGCGCAAAGCGCACCGGCAGGTTTTGCAGCGCGACGTCATGCACCAGCTGGTCATACCCGCGCTGCAAAAACGTCGAATAAATGGCGCAAAAAGGCTTGTACCCTTCGGTCGCAAGCCCGGCGGCGAAGGTCACTGCGTGCTGCTCCGCGATGCCCACATCAAAGGTGCGCGCCGGAAATTCCTTGCCGAACATGTCAAGCCCCGTCCCCGACGGCATGGCCGCGGTGATGGCGATGATTTTATCGTCCTTGCGCGCCGCATCGATAAGGCTGTCGGCAAAAACACGGGTATAGGACGGTGCATTGGTTTGCGCCTTCGCCTGCGCGCCTGTTACCACGTCAAACTTGGCAACGCCGTGCATTTTATCCGCCGCGTTTTCGGCAGGCGCATAGCCGCGGCCTTTTTGCGTGACGACATGGACGAGGATGGGGCCTTCGTAAATCGAATCCCGCACGTTTTCAAGCACAGGCAGCAGATGGTCGAAGTTATGCCCGTCGATGGGGCCGACGTAGTAAAAACCCAGCTCTTCGAACAGCGTGCCGCCCGTCACCATACCGCGCGCATATTCTTCGGCGCGTGCCGCAGCACGCTTCAGCGGCCCCGGCAGCTTGCCGGTGATTTTTTTGCCAAGCTCCCGCATGCCCAGATAGGGTTTGGATGAAATCAGACGCGACAGATAGGCACTCATGGCGCCGACGGGCGGGGCAATCGACATGTCGTTGTCATTCAGAATAACAACGAGTTTGCTTTTCATGCTGCCCGCATTGTTCATGGCTTCATACGCCATGCCTGCGCTCATGGAACCATCGCCAATCACGCAAATCACACGGTTTTCGCGGCCATCCAGATTGCTGGCGACAGCCATGCCGAGCCCCGCCGAAATCGACGTGGAGCTATGCGCC
>DDBY01000137.1:3029-4884 GCA_002334985.1 Micavibrio sp. UBA2020 | reverse complement strand
ACCATGGGCTATGTCTATGGCGCGACGTCGGCCAAATCGCGCGGGGTTCTTGATATCGGCAATGTCGTGAACGCGCGCTGGCAGGCGAAGGCGTCAAGCCAGCTGGGCACTTTCACGCTGGAGCTGGAAAAAAGCCATGCCGCGGAAGTCATGCACGATGCGGAGCGTTTGACCGCGCTGCAATCCGCCTGCGCCATTGCCGACCGCTGCCTGCCGGAGCGGGAAAAACATCCGGCGGTCTTCGCGGGGCTGGCCGCGCTGCTGGATAGTTTTTCCGGCGATTTGTGGGGGCCGAGCTATATTTTCTGGGAGCTGGGGCTGCTGCGCGAACTGGGCTTCGGCATCGACCTTTCCAAATGCGTCTCGACGGGGGCTGTGGATAACCTTCTCTACGTCAGCCCCAAATCCGGCTGCGCCGTCAGCGCGGCGGCGGGGGCGCCTTATAAAGAGCGGTTGCTCGCCCTGCCGCCGTTTTTGCGCGGCGAAGCGCGGTTCGAAGATGCCGACGTGCTGGACGGTTTGCGCCTGACGGGGCATTTCCTGCTGCACCGCGTTTTTTCGCTGGCCAATACCAACGTGCCGGAGGCGCGGCTGCGGCTGGAGGCCCGCTTTTCCCGTAAAATCGGCGTGACGGAGCCGGAAGCGGACGTCTGAAATCCTGCCTTTACGGGTTGTTTTGGGGGCGAATTTGCGCTAAAAACGCCGCTATGGCCAAGAAAACCAATAGCAAAACGAGCAAGAAATCAGGCGGTGACAATTCCGTCGTCGCGGTGGATATCCAAAACCGCGAGCTGGGCGAGATTCTGAGCGAGAAATATCTTTCCTACGCGCTCTCGACCATCATGTCGCGCTCGCTGCCCGACGTGCGCGACGGGCTGAAGCCTGTGCATCGCCGTGTGCTCTATGCCATGTATCAATTGAACCTGAAGCCTGAAACGCCGCCCAAAAAATCGGCGCGTATTGTGGGTGACGTCATCGGTAAATATCACCCGCATGGCGACAGCTCCATTTATGATGCCATGGTGCGTCTGGCGCAGGATTTTGCCGTGCGCTATCCGCTGGTGGACGGGCAGGGCAACTTCGGCAACATCGATGGCGATAACGCCGCCGCGATGCGATATACCGAAGCGCGCCTGACCAAGGTCGCCCAGCTGCTTTTGGAAGACATCGACCAGGATACCGTCGACTTCCGCGCGACCTACGACGGCGAAACGGTCGAACCTGTGGTTATGCCCGCGAATTTCCCCAACCTGCTGGCGAACGGCTCTTCCGGTATCGCGGTCGGTATGGCGACCAACATCCCGCCGCATAACGTGGCGGAGCTTTGCGACGCGCTCGACCTTCTTATCGAGAACAAGGAATGCGAAGTCAAAGACCTGCTGAAATTCGTCAAGGGGCCGGATTTTCCGACGGGCGGCATTCTGGCCGAAGACAAGGCCGTCATCCGTCAGGCGTATGAAACCGGCCGCGGTTCGCTGCGCGTGCGCGCGGTCTGGCACAAGGAAGAGCCGAAAAAAGGCGACGGCTGGCAAATCGTTATCACCGAAATTCCCTATCAGGTCGTCAAATCGCGCCTTATCGAGAAGATTGCCGAGCTGATTGTAAACAAAAAGCTGCCGTTCCTCGACGACATCACGGACGAATCTGCCGAAGATGTGCGCATCGTGCTGACGCCGAAGAATAAAACCATCGAGGCTGAACTGCTGATGGCGCAGCTTTACAAAAATACCGACCTTGAAACACGTTTTTCGCTGAACATGAACGTGCTCGACCGCGGCCTGACGCCGCGCGTGATGAACCTGAAAGAGGTTCTGCAGGCCTTCATCGACCACCGTCAGGACGTGCTGCTGCGCCG
>DDBY01000137.1:0-2690 GCA_002334985.1 Micavibrio sp. UBA2020 | reverse complement strand
ATGATGAAGCGCTTCAAGCTGAGCGATGTGCAGGTCGAGGCTATCCTCAACATGCGCCTGCGCTCCCTGCGCAAGCTGGAAGAAATCGAAATCCGCCGCGAAGACAAGGAACTGCGCGCGGAGAAGGCGGAGCTGGAAAAACTTATTGCCAGCCACAAGCTGCAAATGAAAGCCATCAGCGCGCAGGTCGCGCGCATCCGCGAAGCTTTCGCCGCCAATACGCCGCTTGGCAAACGGCGCACACAGGCGGGCAAGGCGCCGGTGGATATCGACGTGCCGGTCGAAGCGTTTATCGAGAAAGAGCCCATCACCGTTATCTGCTCCGACAAGGGATGGATACGCGCGATGAAGGGGCATCTGGAGCAGGAGAAAATCGACGCTATCAGTTATAAAGACGGCGACGGTTTCAAATTTGCCATTCCGTGCGAAACCACCGACAAGCTGGTTGTGTTCGGCACCAACGGCAAATTCTATACGCTGGCCTGCGACAAGCTGCCCTCCGGCCGCGGCTTTGGCGAGCCGGTCAGGCTGATGATTGACCTTTCGAACGAAGCCGACATCGTCACCATCATGAAGCACGAGCCGGCGCGCAAGCTGCTGGTCGCCGCCGATGACGGCCGCGGTTTCGTGGTGCCGGAAAAAGAAATCCTGTCGCAAACCAAAAACGGCAAACAATGCCTGATGGTCAAAGGCGGGGTGGAGGCGCGCGTCTGCTTCGCCGTCGAGCCCAACCACGACCAGGTGGCAACGATTGGCCAGAACCGCAAACTGCTGGTCTTCCCGCTCGACCAGGTGCCGGAAATGACCAAGGGCGTCGGCGTTATTTTGCAGCGTCACAAAGACGGCGGGCTCAGCGATGCCAAAACCTTCCGCCTCAAAGACGGCCTGACGTGGTACAGCGCGGGCAAAGAGCGTGTGGAGATGAACCTCAAAGCGTGGCGCGGCGAGCGCGCGCAAGCGGGCGTCCTGCCGCCCAACGGTTTCCCGCGCGCGAATAAATTCAGCGGAAAATGACACCCCCATGCGCACCGTGCCTGATGGACAAGTTCATCGCGGCTGTCGATGCGCTCAGTGATTTTATCGGCCGCACGGTTTCGTGGCTGCTTTTGTTTATGGTCATCACGGCGGTCGCCGTTGCGCTTTTGCGTTATGTGTTCAGCATCGGTTTTGTCTGGATGCAGGAAAGCTACCTGTGGATGCATGGCGCGCTGATGATGCTGGGTGCGTCATACGCGCTCCGGCATGATGCGCATGTGCGGGTGGATGTTTTTTACAGTCGCATGCCGCCGCGCCGCCGCGCGATGGTCGATATCGCGGGGGTATTTCTGTTTTTGCTGCCGATGGTGGCGGTGATTTTTTATGTCAGCCTGCCGTATGTGGCCGAAAGCTGGCAAAAGCGCGAAAGCTCTTTTCAGGCGGGCGGGCTGCCCGGCGTTTATGTGATGAAAACGCTTATTCCTGTTTTTTGCATTTTGCTCGGTTTGCAGGGTTTGTCTCTCGCCGCAAAGGCATGGAAAATGCTGAAGGGCGATAGTGATGCTTGATGTCATTGACCCCGTTTTTCTGGGCGAATGTCTCAGCGTCCTGATGTTCGCCTTTGTCTGCGCGGCCTTGATGTTCGGCTTTCCCGTCGCCTTCACGCTGGGGGGCAGCGCGCTTTTGTTCGCCGGTATCGGCATCGCCTGCGGCGTGTTCAAGGGGGCGCTGCTGGGGGCTTTGTTCTCCCGCTATTTCGGCGTGATGATGAACGAGCTGCTGGTCGCCGTGCCGCTGTTTATTTTTATGGGCGTGGTTTTAGAAAAATCGCGCATAGCCGAAAACCTTTTGGAAACCATCGGGCTTTGTTTTGGCCGGCTGCGCGGGGGCCTTGCGCTGGCGGTGGTGTTTGTGGGTATGCTGCTGGCCGCATCGACGGGCGTTGTCGGCGCGACGGTGGTGACGATGGGGCTGCTCAGCTTCCCTGCGATGATGAAGGCGGGGTATGACCAGAAACTCGCCTGCGGCACGATTTGCGCGGCGGGGACGCTGGGGCAGATTATTCCCCCGTCCATCGTGCTTATCCTGCTGGGCGATATTTTGCAGGGCGCCTATACGCAGGCGCAAATGGACATGGGCAACTGGGCGCCGGATTCGATGTCGGTGACCGACCTTTTCGCGGGCGCGCTGTTGCCCGGTTTGGTGCTGGTCGTGCTTTATATGTGCTGGGTTGCGTTCATCGCGTGGCGGCATCCGCTGCGTGCGCCTGCGCTGCCGCCGCTGGCGGCGGGGGTGTCGCTGGGCAAAAAGGTGGCGACGTCGCTGCTGGCACCGGCTTTTCTTATTTTTGCCGTGCTGGGCGCGATATTCAGCGGCATCGCGACACCGACCGAGGCCGCGGCCTTCGGTGCGGCGGGGGCGCTGGTGCTGACGGCGCTGAACCGTAGCCTGAGCAAAACAAACCTGCAAACATCCATGCGCGAAACCGCCAAGATTACCGCCATGGTTTTCATGATTTTGCTGGGCGCGTCGGTCTTTTCGCTGGTCTTCCGCGGGCTGGGCGGGGAGGCGCTGGTGAAAGAGGCGCTGCACGCGCTGCCGGGCGGAAAATTCGGCGCGATGCTGGTTGTCATGCTGGTCATGTTCGTGATGGGTTTTTTCCTCGATTTCATCGAAATCATTTTTATCGTGGTGCCGATTGTGGGGCCGGTGCT
>DDBY01000081.1 GCA_002334985.1 Micavibrio sp. UBA2020 | reverse complement strand
CTGTCGCCGCTTTATAAAAAGCGCCTGTTGCAGGGTATTGCCGCTTATCTGGTGCTGATGCTTTGCGTATCGGCATGGATTTACCACCATGCCCCCGCCACGCGCGAGGCGTGGGATGCACGCATCCCGCAGGCCATCATTGCCCTGCCGCAATCAGGGGAAGATATAGCAGGCAACCAAGACCCGCAAACAACCCCTGCGCAAGACACAGGCGCGGTGACGTTGCCCGCCGGAAAGACGGCCAACATCGCCCTTATCCTGACCGATGCCGGCCTGTCCGAAGCTGCTACGCTGAACGCGATGCAGAAACTGCCTGCGCCTGTCGCACTTGCCTTTTCGCCCTACGCGCCGCGCCTGCAAGCCTTGATGGAGCAGGCGAAAGGGAACGGACGCCAGACGATTTTACTGCTGCCGATGGAACCGCTCAGCTACCCCAAAGACGACCCGGGACCGCGCGCGCTGCTCTTGCGCAAAAGCGATGCGGAAAACAGCGCCAGCCTGCATTGGCTGCTGTCTCTCGGCAAGCCGGATGCTGTGATGAATTTCATGGGCTCGCGCTTTTTGGGCGATGAAAGCGGCATGATGAAACTGATGGAACAGCTGAAACGCCGGAGCCTGCCGTTTTTCGAAAACCCCGCCATGGCAGGGCTGCAATCCGCCGCCACTTTCGCGCATGACGCAGGCGTTGGCTATCTTTCGGCGGATGTGCAAATCGATACCGTCCCTGTGCCCGGCGATATCCGCCAACAGCTATACCAGCTGGAAAAAGCGGCGGAGAGCAAAGGTTATGCCCTCGGCGTCGCCGCGCCTTATCCGGCTTCGCTTGAAATCATCAGCGAATGGGCAGAGGGGCTTGCGCGCCGCGGCTTTACGCTGACAACGCCGACAGAAATACTTAAAACCGCCGCCGCAAATCCAAGGACCCCCTGACATGAGCGCATTGATTGAAAGAGACGATAACCTTTATCGTCCCTGCGTGGGCATTACCCTGTTCAACCGCGAAGGACTCGTTTTCGTGGGCGAACGTCTGGACGGCCCTGGCGCATGGCAAATGCCGCAAGGCGGCATCGACGCGGGCGAAGAAATCGACGTCGCCGCCTTCCGCGAAATGGAAGAGGAAATCGGCACGCGCAGCGCGCGGCTCCTCGGCATGATTGACGAATGGATTTACTACGACATCCCGCCGCGCACCGCGCAGAAACTCTGGAACAACCGCTACCGCGGCCAGCGGCAAAAATGGGTGGCGCTGGAATTTACGGGCAGCGATGCCGATATCCGGCTGGATGCTTTTTCGCACCCCGAATTCGGGCAGTGGAAATGGGTGCCGCTGACAACGCTGCTGGATTACGTCGTGCCGTTCAAGCGCGATGTTTACAGCCGCGTTATGCAGGAATTCGCCCCCTTCGCCCGCAGCCTGAGCAAGTGAGGCCGCCATGCCCGTTATTCCCGTCGGCGATGACAACCACCACCGCGACAACCATTGGCTGAACTGGACTTTTATCCTCGCAGGTCTCGGCGTCCTCGCCTATGCGGTTTTCAAAGACCGCAATTTCACCATGGCCGCGCTCGATGCCTATATGCTGAAACCCGGCGACAGCGTGGCGTTTTCAAACAAGGCCGATATGCAGGCGATGGGCGCCAGCATGTTTATACATCAAAACCCCTTCCTGCTGGGGCTTTACGTTTATATGCTCTGGATGCTCGGCGATAACGTCGAATACATCATGGGGCATTTGCGTTATCTTGTGTTCTTCCTGCTCACCGCTGCGGGGGCGCTCTTCGCGCAGCTGCATTGGGGTACGGGCGGCGATGTGCTGCCCGTCGTCGGGTTCGGCGGCGCGGCCTTTGCCGTGATGGGCGCCTATATCGCCTGTTTCCCCAATATCAAGGTCGATATTATTTACTGGCTGCAGGAAAGCAGCATCAGCGTCAAATGGCTGCCTGCGATTTACCTGCTGATTGACGCGGGTCTCGGTCTGTGGTGGAGCGTGGATAGCATGCCCCACATCCTTGACATCTTCTCGCTTGAATACCTGCGCATATCGGCCATTCACTTTGGCGCGTTCTGGGTCGGGTATATTCTCTACTTCATCTTCCGCGACCGCAGCGTCATCATCGACCTGCCCCTGCATAAACGCTCTATGGAGCGCTCGGGCGAAGGTCACGATTGGCACAGCCCGCATTAAAAACGCCCTAAATAAAAAAGCCCGCACACTGCGGGCTTTTTTATTTATACCTTATTGTTACGCTTATTTATTCAGCGGCGACCATGCAGGGTCGGAACCATCCTGCGGCAGCGGCAGGCGTTGTTCGTTATACCCTGTCAGGTCGATAGTATAGACCTGCGCACTGCGACCGGTGCGGCGCACGCCCGTCGGGCTTTCCTTGAAGTAAGACAGCACGCGGCCGTTCGGCGACCATGTCGGCCCTTCGACGTGGAAGGCCTGCGTAATCAAACGCTCGCCGCTGCCGTCGGGGCGGATAACGCCGATATAGAACTGACCCTTCAGCATTTTGGTGAAGGCAATCAAATCACCGCGCGGCGACCATACGGGGTTCGCATAGCGGCCATCGCCAAAGGTAATACGCTTGGCGCCGCTGCCATCAGCATTCATGACGTAAATCTGCTGCGTGCCGCCACGGTCGGATTCAAACGCCACCTGACGCCCATCCGGCGCGAAGCTGGGGCTGGTGTTGATGGAGCTGTCATTCGTCAGCTGGCGCACAGCGCGGGAGCCAAGGTCGAGCGTATAAATATCGCTGTTGCCGTTTTTGGACAGCGACATGATAACGCGGCGGCCATCGGGCGAAAAGCGCGGCGCGAAGGTCATGCCGGGGAAATCGCCCAGAACTTCCTGCTTGCCCGTGTCGATGTTATAGACATAGACGCGCGGCTTGTTGTTGTAATACGCCATATAGGTGATTTTCTGTTCCGTCGGCGAGAAACGCGGGGTCAGCACCAGCGCGCGGCCATCGGTCAGATAACGGTGGTTGGCGCCGTCCTGATCCATAATGGCCAGACGCTTTTCACGCGCGTTCGCAGGGCCGGTTTCAGAAATATAAACGATGCGGCTGTCGAAATAGCCGTCTTCGCCCGTGATGCGCTTGTAAATCGCGTCGGAAATGATATGTGCGATGCGGCGCCAGTTTTCCGGCGTCGTCATATAAGCGGTGCCGACCATTTGCTGTTCGGAGAAAACATCCCACAGGCGGAATTCAACGCGGGTTTTACCCTCGGCCGTTTTGCTGAGAACACCTGTCACCAAGGCCTGCGCATTGATGGCGCGCCAGTCGCCGAAGCGCGGGCCAGCCTGCGCAGCGATGGAATCCTGAATGAAAGAGCGCTGGTCGAGCGTGCGGAACAGGCCGGAGCGGTTGAGGTTCGCCGCAATCACCTGCGTCATCTTGGCGCCCATTTCGTTATCGGCGCCGTTGCTGCCCTTGAAATCCGGAATGGCGATGGGCATCGGCGTGACGTTGCCCTTGGTGACGTCGATGCGCAGTTCCGCCTGCGCGGGCACGGCCGCCAGCGTCATGCCGAGCATCATCGCCGCTGCCAGAAAAATACCATAAAATTTACGCATCATTGACCTCTGTTGATAGGTGTTCGTTAGGTTTAGAACATTTCACGCGGATTAAAGTTCACGACAGTCGTCTTCCAGACATCATATTTATCAGGCGGCACGGCAAAAGGCGAGCAGGAAGGATTGTTAACCGCCCGAAGCGCACTGTCGGCCGCCGCGCGGAAAAAACTATCGCGGTTATAACGGGCGGTATCGACTACCCGCGCCTCGCGCAGCGTGCGGTCGGGGTTTATAACCATATAAATCTCAACGTTCAAATCTTCGGCATCCTTGGCGCCCGCGGGGAAGCTCCAGCAGCCCTCCAGCTGGCGGCGCAGGGCGTCTTCCTCGCTCATGGTCATTTTCTGGCCAAGGGGGGCTTTTGCCCCTACTTCCGGCGCTGCCGTCGTCAGCCCCATATCCGGCTGTTTCGTATCGCTGGCCGGTGCCGGTTTGGAATCGGCAAGGTTTTTAAGCAGCGAATTGAAATCGCTGGCGTCGTCTTTTTTGGGCTGTTTTTTCTCGTCCTTTTTGGGCGGTGGCTTCTTGTCGGCCTTGGCCAGGGGGTCAACCTCCGGCTTCGCGTCTTTCTTTTCGTCTTTTTTAGGCTCCGGCTTTTTGGGTGCGGGCGGCGTCGGCTCTTTCGCCGTATTCTTGGGCGCGGGCGGCGGTGGCGGCTCGTCCTTTTTTTCTTCTTTTTTCTGCGGCGTCGGTGTGGCGACTTTGGTTGTTTCGGTCACCTTGCCCATTTCGACGAATTCGACCATCACGGGCGGCGGGATTTCAAAATCCTTCTTCAGCCACGGCAGGCTGACCATCGTGACAATCACTGCCGCGATGTGAAATCCTGCCGATATGCCAACAGAAGAAAGGCGCATGCGCCAGTTTCCAATCCAAAAGTTATTTCTTGCCCGATGTCGGGTCGGTCACCAATGCGATTTTCGTGAAGCCGAGGCGGCTGACCAGCCCCATGACTTCCATCACTTTGCCGTAGTCCAATGCCTGGTCCGCACGGATATAAACGCGGCGTTCGGTCGTTTCCGCCGCAATCGATTGCAGCATCACCGTCAAACGCTCCACCGTCATCTTGGTTTCACCGACAAACAGCGCCCCCTGACGGTCCAGCGTGATTTCGAGCGGCGCGTTATCCTGCTGGCCAATCGCCTGCGCATCCGCCTTGGGCAAATCGATTTGCACGCCCGCAGTCAAAAGCGGCGCGGTCACCATAAAGATAACCAGCAAAACCAGCATCACGTCCACGAAGGGCGTGACGTTGATTTCCGCCATCACCCCGTGTGCACGGCGGCGGCGTCCGCCGCTATTGCCGAGTTTGACGCCCATCAGTTTTTGCCCTGCTGTTCGAAATGACGGCCGAGGATGGCGCTGAATTCGGTCGAGAACGCCTCCATCCGGTCGCTATAGCGGTTGAGGTCGGTCGAGAATTTGTTATATGCCACAACCGCAGGGATAGCGGCGACAAGGCCGATGGCGGTTGCAAACAACGCCTCCGCAATACCCGGCGCGACGACGGCAAGGCTGGTGTTTTGCGAACCCGCGATAGCGGCGAAGCTGTTCATGATACCCCAGACCGTGCCGAACAAACCGACGAAAGGCGCGGTGGAGCCGACAGTCGCAAGGAAGGTCATATAACGCTCCAGCTTGCTGACTTCGCGGCCGATGGCACTCACCATCGCGCGGTCGATACGCTGCTGCAGCCCTGCGCGCAAATCGCCGTCGATATGCACGGCAGCTTCGGCGGAAAGTTTCCACTCGTTCATGCCAGCGCAGAAAATTTGCGCCATCGGGTCGCCCGGCTTGTTCTGGATTCTTTTGTAGAGTTTATCCAGCACTTCGCCCGACCAGAAAGCCGCTTCGAATTTATTTGCCTTGTGGTTGATGGATTTGAACGTAATCCACTTGTCGAAAATAATCGCCCAGCTCCAGATGGACGAGCCGGCCAAAATCAGCATCACCGATTTGACGATGATATCGGCCTGCAAAAACAGTCCCATAACGGACAAATCGTGATGCACGGTGCCCGCAAGCTGCGTGGTCTGTACGGCAATGGTCGGATCCATAATTCTCTCTTAAACCTCTGATTTAAATAAGTCCCTGACGGCTTGCGGTAATCTAACAGCTTTCAGCGCGTTATCAATACAGACGAGCGTGACTTTTATTTCACATATCAAGTCGCCACCCTTGTAAATATCCTGCTGCATGTCCATGCTGGCACCGCCAAGGCGGCTGATAGAGGTTTTGACGACCAAAAGCTCGTCCAGCTTGGCGGGCGCGCGGAAATTTATGTTCATGGCAACAACGGCGAAGGCGATGCCTTGTTCCTTGAATAATTGGGCATGTTCAAACCCGGCATCGCGCAGCATTTCGGTGCGCCCCCGCTCGGCAAAGCGGATATAGCTGGCGTGATAGACGATGCCGCCGGCATCGGTATCCTCGTAATAGACGCGGACGGGAAGCTGGTGAATTTTGGTCATGTTTTCTTCTTTTTTTGATTGTTTTGGACGATTTTACCCCATTTCGTCCCCCTGTCGAGCGAATTGCAAACCCGCCGCAGAGGCTCCATACTGGCAGGCGGACAACAAGGGTTTTTCATGCTCCCCCACCTTCTCCTGCTTTTGCT
>DDBY01000158.1:7442-8012 GCA_002334985.1 Micavibrio sp. UBA2020 | reverse complement strand
TGAAGACCTCGGCATCACCAAGGCGCGCGCGGAAGAGCTCGGCATCGCCGTCTATAAAGTCGCCCTTGTCTGGCCGATGGATATGCAGGGCATCCAGCATCTGGCCGAACAGGTCGATGAAATTCTGGTCGTCGAAGAAAAACGCGGCGTGATGGAAGAGCAAATCCGCAGCCACCTCTACCACATGCCCGCAGACCGCCGCCCCCGCGTCACGGGCAAGACCGATGACCGCGGCGCACCGCTGCTGCCGGAGCATTACGAGCTTTCGGTGCTGCAAATCGCCGAAGCCATCGTTGCGCGCCTGAAAACCATCACCGACATCGCGCCCTTTGCCGCGCGTCTCGACATTTACAACCGCAACAGCGCCGTGCGCGGCAAGCCCGCGCCCGTCGCGCGCGTGCCTTATTTCTGCTCCGGCTGTCCGCATAACACCTCGACCAAAGTGCCGGATGGCAGCCGCGCCCTCGCAGGCATCGGTTGCCATTACATGGCCACATGGATTCGCCCGGAATATACCGGCCCCTTCACCCAGATGGGCGGCGAAGGCGCACCGTGGATTGGGCAGGCGCC
>DDBY01000158.1:6810-7109 GCA_002334985.1 Micavibrio sp. UBA2020 | reverse complement strand
AAAATCAACATCACCTATAAAATCCTCTACAACGATGCCGTTGCCATGACGGGCGGGCAGCATGTGGATGGCGAGCTTTCCGTGCCCATGATTATCGACCAGGTCGCGGCGGAGGGCGTGAAGAAAATCCGCATCGTCACCGACCAGCCGGAAAAATACGCCCCCGTGCATCTGCGCGATGGCATCACCGTCAGCCACCGCGCCGACCTTGATAAAATCCAGAAGGAACTGCGCGATACCGAAGGCTGCACCATTCTGATTTACGACCAGACCTGCGCCGCCGAAAAACGCCGCCGCCG
>DDBY01000158.1:0-6426 GCA_002334985.1 Micavibrio sp. UBA2020 | reverse complement strand
CGCAAACGCCAGATTGACCAATCGACCTGCAACAAGGATTATTCCTGCGTCAAAGGTTTTTGCCCCAGCTTTGTCACCATCACGGGCGGCGATTTGAAAAAGCCTTCTGTCGCCTCTGTCGATGACAGCATTGAAGCGTTCTTTAAAGACATGCCGGAGCCTGATTTGGGCGACTTGTCCGAACCCGCCTCCATCCTCGTCACCGGTATCGGCGGCACGGGCGTTGTGACCATCGGCGCCATTCTCGCCATGGCCGCACATATCGACGGCAAGGGTGTGACGACCATGGACCAAACCGGCCTTGCGCAAAAAGGCGGCGCTGTCACCAGCCATATCCGCATCGCGCGCAAAACCGACGACATCAACACGGTGCGCATCGGCACCGCGGGCGCATCGGCCATCATCGGTTGCGATTTGCTTGTTACCGCCGATGGCGATTGCCTGTCCAAAATCCGTCCGCTGGGCGCAGATTTGGGGGCGACCAAAGTATTTCTGAACACCGAAAAACTGCAAACGGGTGAGTTCACCAAAAACCCGAACTGGGATATTCCGGTGCAGGCCATCATCGAACGCCTGAAGGGGCTGACGGGCGCGGATAACCTCCGCACGCTCGATGCTTCCGCCATCGCAACCGCACTGATGGGCAATTCGATTGCCACCAACATGTTCATGCTGGGCTTTGCGTACCAGATGGGCAGCGTGCCGGTGGCCGAAGCGGCCATCATGCAGGCGATTGAACTGAACGGCGCCGCCGTCAAAATGAACCAGAAGGCTTTCGTCTGGGGACGCCGCGCGGCGTGGAATATCGAAAAAACCACCGAAATCGCCCTGCCGAAAAAGGCGGACGATGTCGCCACGGCGCACCGCACGATATCGCAATCGCTGGACGAGCTTATCGCCCGCCGCGTGCAATCGTTGACGGCCTACCAAAGCGCCGCCTACGCCGGAAAATACGAGAAATTTGTATCCATGGCGCGCGATGCTGACATCCGCACGCAGGGCAAAGCGGGCGATGTGACCGAAGCCGTGGCGAAGTATCTTTATAAGCTGATGGCCTATAAAGACGAATATGAAGTCGCGCGTCTTTATACCGACGGCGCATTCCTTGCGCAGGTGAAAAACACGTTCGAAGGTGACATCAAGCTGACATTCAACCTCGCCCCGCCGCTGCTGGCGCGCCGCGACAGCGAAACCGGCCACCTGAAAAAAATGGAATTTGGCCCCTGGATGCTGAAAGCCTTCGGCATGCTGGCCAAATTCAAATCCCTGCGCGGCACACCGCTGGACATTTTCGGCTATACGGCGGAGCGTAAGATGGAACGCCGTATGATTGCCGAATATAAAAAGATGCTGGAAGAACTGTTGCCGCAGCTGAACGCAACAAACTACGTCGCCATGCTTGACCTTGCCCGCCTGCCCGAACAAATCCGCGGCTATGGCCACGTCAAGGAAGCCAACGTCGAAAAGGCAGAAGCAGAAAAACAAAAGCTGCTGGAAGCCTTCAAAAACCCGCCCGCACAGCAAAAACAGGCGGCGTAAGAAAGCAAATAAAAAGGCGGGATATTCTCCCGCCTTTTTTATTGTCCGTATAAAGCGTCAGGCCGCCGTCACCACATCGATGTTCATCGCGGCTGCAATCAGCGTGCGCGTATAGTCTTCCTTTGGGTTGTCAAAAATCTGTTCTGCCGCGCCGCGCTCCACCACCTTGCCGCCGCGCATGACCAGCACTTCGTGCGACATCGCGCGCACCACGCGCAGGTCGTGGCTGATGAACATATAAGCCAGATGATGTTTTTCCTGCAAGCCGCGCAGCAAATCCACGATTTGCGCCTGCACGGACATATCCAGCGCAGAGGTAGGCTCGTCCAGAATAACGAATTTCGGGTTCAGCACCATGGCGCGCGCAATCGCGATACGCTGGCGCTGCCCGCCCGAAAATTCATGCGGGTAGCGATGGCGTGTTTCGGGGTCGAGCCCGACCTCGCGCAGGGCTTGCACAACCCTATCCTCACGCTCGCTGCGGGAGAGGTTGCCGAAATGTACTTCCAGCCCCTCGCTGATAATCTGCCCCACCGACAAACGCGGGGAGAGCGAGCCGTAAGGGTCCTGAAACACAATCTGCATATCGCGGCGCAGCGTGCGCAGCTCTTCTCCGGACATTTCCGACATCATGCGGCCGTTGAACATCACGGGGCCTTCGCTGCGGATAAGCCGCAGCATCGCAAGCCCCAGCGTCGTCTTGCCGGAGCCGGATTCCCCCACTACGCCCAACGTCTGCCCGCGGCGCACGGTGATGTCGATACCATCCACCGCCTTCACATGGTCAACCACACGCTGGAAAACGCCCTTTTTAATCGGAAACCATACTTTCAGCCCCTGCGCTTGCACAATCGCATGCGCGTTTTCATCCACAGGTCGCGGCTGCCCCTTGGGCTGCGCAGCCAGCAGCATACGCGTATAGTCGTGCTGCGGGGATTCAAACAACGTTTTGGTATCGGCCAGTTCGACCAGCTCACCCCTGTACATGACGGCCACGCGATCCGCGACTTTGCGCACCACGGAAAGGTCATGCGTGATAAGCAAAATCGCCATACCCATTTTCTTTTGCAATTCCTGCAAAAGTTTCAAAATTTGTGCCTGCACGGTAACGTCCACGGCCGTCGTCGGTTCGTCCGCTATCAGCAAATCCGGCTCGTTCGCGAGCGCCATGGCAATCATCACACGCTGGCGTTGCCCGCCCGACAATTCATGCGGATAGGCGCCAAGGCGGGTGGCGAGTTTTTGCAGCCCCACCAGCTCCAGAAGTTCCACCACCCTTTTGCGCGCGGCGTCCGGCTGCATTTTTTTATGCAGAAACAGAACCTCGCTGATTTGTTTTTCAATCGTATGCAGCGGGTTCAGGGATGTCATGGGCTCCTGAAAAATCATCGAAATGCGGTTGCCGCGGATACTGCGCAGCACATCACTCTTCGCCCCCATCATTTCCTGCCCGTCAAAAACGATGGAACCAGAAGGATGCTGCGCAACCGGATAAGGCAGCAGTTGCAGCACCGAAAGCGCGCTGACCGATTTGCCAGAGCCGGATTCCCCCACCACCGCCAGCGTTTCGCCTTTGTGGATAGACAGGCTGAGGTTTTTGACAGCCTGCGTACGGTTGGCGCCGTTTACAAAATCGACGCTCAGGTTTTTGATATCAAGCAGCGGTTTCATCACCATCACTCCCGGAAGACTTTACGCGGGTCAAAGGCGTCGCGCACCGCTTCGCCGACAAAGGTCACAAGGCTCAGCATCACCGCGAGCGAGAAAAAGGCCGTAATGCCCAGCCACGGCGCTTGCAGGTTGTTTTTACCCTGCGCCAAAAGCTCGCCCAGCGAGGGGGAGCCGGGCGGCAAACCAAAGCCGAGGAAATCAAGACTGGTCAGCACCGTAATCGACCCTGTCAGCACAAAAGGCATCATGCTGAGCGTTGCCACCATGGCGTTCGGCAACGCATGGCGGAACATGATAACGGGCGTCGAGACACCGAGCGCCCGCGCCGCGCGGATATAATCGAGATTGCGCGCTTTCAAAAACTCCGCCCGCACCACATCGACCAGCGTCATCCACGAAAACAGCAGCATAAGGCCGAGCAGCGTGAAAAACCCGGGCGTAATCACGCTCGACATGATAATCAGCAAGAACAGGACGGGCATACCGCCCCAGATTTCGATGAAACGCTGCGATAGCAAATCGAACCAGCCGCCGAAATACCCCTCCATCGCGCCGACAATCACGCCGACAAGGCTGCTCAGTAGCGTCAGCGTCAGACCGAACAGCACGGAAATGCGAAAACCGTAAATCAGCCGCGCCATCACATCGCGCCCCTGGTCGTCCGTACCCAGCCAGTTTTCGGCCGTGGGCGGCGACGGCGCGGGCACTTGCAAATTATAGTTAATTGTGCGGTATGAATAGCGGATGAGCGGCCAGAGCATCCAGCCCTTGTCGTTAATCAGCGCCTGCACATAAGGGTCGCGGTAATCGGCTTCGGTTTCAAATTCGCCGCCGAAAGTGGTTTCGGGGTAGGATTTGAACACCGGCGCGTAATAGCTGCCCTCGTATTTCAGCAAAATGGGCTTGTCGTTGGCAATCAGCTCCGCCCCCAGTGTGGCGAAGAAAAGGAACAGGAAAATCCACAAGGAATACCAGCCGCGGCGGTTGCGCCGGAACTGGCGCAGGCGGCGTTCGGTCATGGGCGCAAAACGTCCGGCCATCAGCGCGCCCCCTGTGCGTTAAAATCAATACGCGGGTCAACCCATGTCATGGTCAGGTCGCTGATGAGCTTGATAAGAAAGCCGAGCAGCGTGAAGATATAAAGCGTGCCGAACATCACAGGATAATCGCGGTTGAGCGCAGATTCGAAACCCAGCAGACCAAGCCCGTCGAGCGAGAAAATCGTTTCAATCAAAGGCGAACCTGTCAGAAAAATCCCCATCAAAGCCGCAGGAAAGCCCGCAATAACCACCAGCATCGCGTTCCTGAACACATGGCTGTAGAGGATTTTTCTCTCCGGCAATCCCTTCGCGCGCGCGGTCAGGACGTATTGCTTGTTGATTTCTTCCATGAACGAATTTTTGGTCAAAATCGTCAGCCCGGCAAAACCGCTGATAACCATCGACAGCACCGGCAGCGTCATGTGCCACAGATAATCGAGAATGCGGCGCGGCCAGCTCAGCTCTTCCCAGTTTTCAGACACCAGCCCGCGCAAGGGAAAGACATCGAAATACTTGCCGCCCGCAAAAACGACAATAAGGAAGATAGCGAACAAGAACCCGGGAATGGCATAACCGGCGATAATCACCCCGCTGGTCCAGATGTCGAAGGCGGAACCGTCACGCACGGCCTTGCGGATACCGAGGGGGATGGAAATCATATAAACAAGCAGCGTTGTCCAAAGCCCGAGAGAGATGGACACGGGCATTTTTTCAAACACCAAATCAACCACCCCGCGGTCGCGGAAATAACTCTGCCCGAAATCGAACATCAGGTAGTTTTTCATCATCAGGAAAAAACGCTCACCCAGCGGCTTGTCAAAGCCGAATTGTTTTTCCAAATCGGCGATAAACGCGGGGTCTAGCCCTTGCGCGCCGCGGTATTTACCCGCGCCGCCCGATGCGCCGCTGCCTGTCAGCTGTTGCTGCATCATTTGTGTTGCCGTGCCGTCGTTGCCGCCACCGGAAAAACGCTCCGTCGCGGATGTGCTGATGCCTTGCAGTTTGGCAATCATTTGTTCAACCGGCCCGCCGGGCGCGATTTGCACAATCAAAAAATTGAGCAGGATGATGCCGAACAGCGTCGGTATCATAAGCAGCAGGCGGCGGATGATATAGGCCATGTTCTTTTTACGTCATCTTTCGTTTATTTCTTGCCGCCCGCTTCGCTTTCGCGTTTTTTGAGCGCGGCGTCTTTTTGCGCGTCATACCACCACGTCCCTACAATCCCGAGGCCGTATTTCGGCGGTGTTGCAGGGTGCCCGAATTTATCCCAATAGGCCACGCGGTGATAGCTGGTATGCCACTGCGGAATGACATAGTGGTTCCACAGCAGCACACGGTCAAGCGCGCGGGTGCGGGCGATAAGTTCTTCGCGGTCGGGGGCGGCCACGATTTGCTCAATCAGCGCATCCACAACCTGATTTTTAATACCGATAATATTGCGGCTGCCGTTGAGGTCCGCCTTGTCCGCCCCCCAGAAATCGCGCTGTTCGTTGCCCGGCGACAGCGATTGAGGGAAAGAGCCGATGGTGACGTCAAAATCAAAATCATCCATGCGTTTCTGGTACTGCGCCGTATCGACCACGCGCAGCGTTGCGTCGATGCCCAGACGTTTGAGATTGCCAATCATCGGGTTAATCCAGCGCGCGAAGGCTTCGCTGTGCAGCAGGAATTCGAAGCGGAAAACCTGCCCGTCTTTTTCGAGCAGCTGGCTCTTCTTACCCATTTTCCAGCCCGCCGCCTCCAGCATCGCGCGCGCCTTGGCCAGATGGGTACGCATGTCGTTGCCGCTGCCGGATGTTACGGGGTTTTTATAGGCCTGCGTGAAAACTTCTTCGGGCACTTTGCCGCGGAAAGCTTCGAGGATTTCAAGTTCCCGCCCCTGCGGCAAACCGGAAGAAGCCAATTCGGAGTTTGCAAAATAACTGCCCGTGCGCGTATAGGTGCCATAAGCAAACTGGCGGTTCGACCATTCAAAATCGAAAGCGTAATTGAGCGCGGCGCGCACTTGCGGGTCGGCAAAAACGGCGCGGCGGGTATTGAAGGCAAAGGCCTGCATGCCCGCAGGCAGGCTATGGGGGATTTCTTCCTTGCGGATAAGCCCCTTCTGCACGGGGCGCTGGCCTTTGTATTCGGATTCCCACGACTTGGCGATGTTTTCCTGACGCACGTCATA
>DDBY01000067.1:5074-14671 GCA_002334985.1 Micavibrio sp. UBA2020 | reverse complement strand
TTCCCCACACGGCGCTCTTCCGATCTCTGTGGTGCGGGTTTTTCGGTTTTTGGCGCGGGCGGTGCCTTGGGCATCAAAATGCCCGTCACCGGAAAGTCGTCGTTCTTGAACAGCGTGCTCGCCGATTGCGCCACGTCTTCGATAGTGAGTTTTTCGAGGCGGTTCACGATGTTTTCAACGTAATCGACGCCAAAGCCGCTGGTCAGCACGCGGCCGAACAAAAGCGCAGGGCCTTGCAGGCTGTCGAGGTAATAAGTCAGGCTGGCGCGTTTGCGGCCTTTGGCGGCGTTCAGCTCTTCCAGCGTTACGCCTTTGTCGAGAAGTGCGGAAATTTCCTGCCCGATGGCCGCTTCAAGATCGCCGAGCGACACGCCAGGGGCGGGCGTGGCATAAATCGAAAACGTGGTTTCGTTCAGGCTCAGCGGCTCATACCCCGCGCCTGCGGAAATGGCGAGTTTACGCTCCACCACCAGCCGTTTGTAAAGCCGCGATGTCGATGTGCCGCCGAGGATTTCCGACAGCATATCAAGGGCATCGTCGCCGCGCGCGGCGCGCCATGTTTTCATGATAACGGGCTGGCCGATGCGCGCGTCTTCCATCACCAGACGCGGGGCGGCGATGATGGGGGCGGGGCGGGTGCGTTTACGCTCCGGTACGCTTTGCGCGGCGATGGGGCCGTAGTATTTTTTGGCCAGCGGCTCCAGCTCCTTCGCCGTGACATCGCCGGAAACAATAAGAATGGCGTTATTCGGCGCATACCATGCGTCGTATTGTTCAAACGCATCATCGCGCGTCAGCTCGCGCATTTCGTGCAGCCAGCCAATGACCGGCACGCCATAGGGGTGGTTGATGAACAGGGTGCTCATCAATTGTTCCTGAAATTTTGCCTGCGGGCGGCTATCGACGCGCAGGCGGCGCTCTTCGATAATCACCTGACGTTCCGATGCGACTTCTTCTTCGCGCAGGGTCAGGTTTTTCATCCGGTCGGCTTCCATTTCCATCACGCGCTCCAGATGCATGCGCGGCACGTTTTGGTAATAGGCCGTGAAATCCTGCGAAGTGAAGGCGTTATCGTTGCCGCCCAGTTTTTTGACAATGCGGGAGAACTGTCCGTCCGGCACCTTGGGTGTACCCTTGAACATCAGGTGTTCGAGGAAATGGGCGATGCCCGATTTGCCCGGCGTTTCGTCCGCGCCGCCGAATTTGTACCATATCATGTGCGTGACCACCGGCGCGCGGTGGTTGGGAATGACCACAACCTTGAGGCCGTTGTCGAGCGTGAAGCTCTCGGCATTGAAAATCTTCTCCGCCGCTGCGGGCGATACCGGCAGCAGCAAGGCGAGAGCAATAATGAATACACACCCCAAAAGACGCATCAGCAACCTTTATTGTTGGACGTTATCGGTGCTAGACTGAAGATTATGACGCCCATTGTTTAACAGAGATTGAAGATGAAGAAAAGCACGCTGCCCGCCGCAAATAACCATAACAAACCGCAGGACAAAGCCGCGCTGGCGCGTTCGGTTTTGAAACAGCATCGCCGCAAGATTGACAAAATCGACGCGCAGCTGCTCAAGCTGTTGGGCGACCGTTTTGATGTGGTGCGTGATGTGGCCAAGGTCAAGATAAAGCACGATATTCCGGCCTTCCTTGGCGGGCGGGTGAACGAGGTGCGCAACAATGCGGTGAAACTGGGTCTTATTTATGGAATTGACCCCGATTTCGTACGCACGCTTTATACCATGCTGATTTACCAGTCCTGCGCCGAAGAAGAAGTGCTGAAGCATCAGGCGCTGCTTGCAAAGGCAGGGGCGGGGGATAAGCCGGCAGCTAAAAAATCCAAAAAAGCTGCCAAGAAAGCTGCCAAGAAAGCCGGCCGCAAGTGAACATCACGCCGGAAATAACACCGGCGGGGGATGGGCTGGCATCGCGCCGGGTTGCGCTTCATATTCTCAACGATATTTTTTTCCAGCGGCGCAGTCTGGACGAAGCCTATGCGCAGGCGGAAGACGATTTCGCCGCGCTGGAAAGCCGCGACCGCGGCTTCGTGCGGTTGCTGGTCGCGACGGTTTTGAAGCGCGCGCCGCAGATAGATGCCGCGCTGTCGGCGCTGCTGCATGAACCGCTTGAAAATCTGAAACCGCCGCAGCTTTTGAATGTGCTGAGGCTGGGCGCGGCGCAGATTGCGTTTTTGCAAATGCCGCCGCATGCCGCGGTGAATACGTCGGTGGAATTGGCCGCGCAAAGCGGTATGGCGTGGCAGAAATCATTGGTGAACGCCATCATGCGCCGCATCGCGCAGGATGGCTTGCCGCAGCTGGAGCCGCGCGACGCCGGACGTCTCAATACGCCCGACTGGCTGTGGCAACAATGGCTGGATGATTACGGCGTTGAAGCTGCGCTGGATATCGCAGGCGCGAATTTGGGCGAGGCGCCCGTTGATTTTACGGTCAAGGAAAACCCCGCGCTATGGGCGGAGCGTCTGGCGGCGACGTTGTTGCCGACGGGCTCGCTGCGTTTGCCGTCTGCCGGTTTCGTGCCGGGGCTGGCGGGTTTTGACGACGGCGCGTGGTGGGTACAAAACGCCGCGGCCGCGCTGCCTGTCAAATTTATCGCGGCGCATTTCCGCGGCGATATGCGCGGCAAAAAAATTATCGACCTTTGCGCCGCGCCCGGCGGTAAAACGGCGCAGCTGGCGGCGATGGGCGCGGATGTTATCGCGCTTGACCGCTCCGCCCCGCGGCTCAAACGGCTGCAGGAAAATATGGCGCGGCTGAAACTGTCCGCTGCCAGTGTGGTTGCAGACGGCGCGGCATGGATGCCGCCTGCGCCCGTCGATGCCGTGCTGCTGGATGCGCCGTGCAGCGCGACGGGCACCATTCGCCATCAGCCCGATGTTTTGCGTCTGAAAGACATCCGCGACCAAGACAAGCTCGCCGCCCTGCAAAAACGTCTGATGTTGAACGCGATGAAAATGCTGAAGCCGGGCGGTGTCTTGCTTTACTGCACCTGCTCCGTGCAGAAGGCGGAAAGCGAAGCGCAAACCGACTGGCTGCTTGCGCAGGATGCGGGTGCGGCGCTGTCCCCCATTCGCGCAGGCGAGGTTGCGGGCATTAACGCGATGCTCACGCCCCGCGGCGAGCTGCGCGCCCTGCCGCATCACTGGCGCGAATACGGCGGTATTGATGGTTTTTATGCGGTACGGTTTGTGAGGAGTTAATTTGAGAATGAGGTACCTGCTTTGTCTGCCCTTAGTCTTTGTCCTGATTCTGTCACTTGGCGGTTGTTTCTTTGGAGGAGATACATACGCAAGCGGTAGTTGGCGTTATAAGCTGACGATCGCTGTTGAAACGCCTGAAGGACTCAAAACGGGTTCTGCTGTCCGTGAGGTTAAGGCGACATATATTAAATCTCCCTTTCCTGAGGCAAAAGCATCTCGCTCTGTCGAGGGAGAGGCCGTGGTCGTGGATCTGGGGCAACGCGGCGTAGTGTTTGGCTTACTGACGGGGATGTGGCTGGGTGTCGATCATGCCAGCACCGTCGCTGGATATGTTTTCGGATCCGGTAGCGGCTGGCTTGGCCCAGACACCATACGCGAAATGTCGAAAAAGAAAACGGAGCCGGTGGTTATTGAACCCAAGCTGTATCCGAAACTGGTGACGTTCGGCGACCCGAAGGATTTCCGTACGGTACGAAATCTCATGGTGTTGAAGGAATGCCCCCGTAGTCCAAAAGGCGGCGTTTCTCTTGAGCCTTGTCTGGAAAAGGATAGTTTCGAAGAGGTTTTTGGTGCGGGCGTCAGGTTGCATTCGGTAACGATTGAAATGACAGATGAGCCTGTGACGAAAGATGTTGTTAAAAATTATATGCCTCCGTTTGGCGCGACCTATATTGAGGCCTGGAACAGCCTTTCGTTTCAGGAGCGAGGAGTGCTTATGACCCCCTCATATTTTCGCGTCAAGCACAGGTAGACAGGTAGGTGCGCGGAGTAAAGTGAGACTGATTCCATATTTCCCGACTTTTTTACCAGAGTCCGCATTTCCAAGTTGCCCGATTCGAATCGGGCTGGTATAAAAGTTTTATGAGTCAACGGGTTCGCATAGCTCCTTCCATCCTTTCCGCAGATTTCTCGAAGCTGGGCGCTGAGGTTCAGGCCATCGACGAGGCGGGGGCGGATTACATACATCTGGATGTTATGGATGGACACTTCGTGCCGAACATCACTTTTGGCCCCGTTGTTGTTGAATCCCTGCGCAAAGTCACCAAAAAGCCGTTTGACGTGCATCTGATGATTGCGCCGGTCGATAATTATGTCGAAGGCTTCGCCAAGGCGGGCGCCGATATCATCACCTTTCATCCGGAAGCGGGCGCGCATCCGCACCGCACCATCCAGTTGATTAAATCCTATGGAAAGAAGGCGGGCATTTCGCTGAACCCGCATACTTCGACATCTGTGCTGGATTACATCATCGACGACCTCGACCTTATTCTGGTCATGACGGTCAACCCCGGGTTCGGGGGACAGAAATTCATTCCGCTGCTCGACAAAATCGCTGACATCCGCGCGCGTATCGACGCGACGGGGCGTGACATCGATTTGGAAGTCGACGGCGGTGTCAATGCCGAAACCGCGAAGCAAGTGATTGCCGCAGGCGCAGACGTGCTTGTGGCGGGGACGGCCGTTTTCAAAGAAAAAGACTACAGGGAGGCCATCTCGCGGTTGCGCGGGTAAGTCTTTCGGGGGTGCGGCAGAGATTGGGGAGTGTTCACCGGAGGGGTCCGGTGTTCATTGGGGTTGTTTGATGTTGCTGACAGAGCAGAGTCTCATCTATCGCGGAATCCGCCCGCTGCAAAAGCTGGGCGATATTGCGAAAATCAACGCGCTTTTGCCGCTGGCTGGGTTGGCGATGCCCCAGCGCGTGCCGGAGCGTTTGCGCGTTGTGCCGCCCGACCCGTGGGCGGGTGATGCCGCGCGCGGCCGCGACATGATGGCGGGCATTTTCCGCTTCGCCGGCCAGACGTTTGAAAAAGAGGAAGTATCGTGGCGTCCCGCCAACGCCAAACCTGAATGGCTGGACGAGCTGCACGGTTTTGAATGGCTGCGCGACCTGCGTAGCGTCGGCGGCGACCGCGCCCGCCGCATGGCGCGCGAAATGGTGCTGTACTGGTTGCGCCATAACGAAAAGCCGCAGCCGGGTCTGCCGGGCTGGGGGGCGGAAGTCACGGGCGTGCGTATCGCCGCGTGGATTTCATTTCATGACTTTTTCTGCGCCAGCGCGGATGATGATTTCCGCCATGCGTGGTTTGCCAGCCTTGTGAAGCAGGCGCGCTATCTGGCGCGCGTGCTGCCGGGGGCGCTTTACGGCATTCCGCTGATGCGCGCGCTCAAAGGGCTTGCCTATAGCGGCCTTGCGCTGGATGACGGCGAAGAGCGTCTGGAGCAGGCGTTTCACATGGTGCTGCGCGAAATCAAGATGCAGATACTGCCCGACGGCGGCCATGTATCGCGCAGCCCGCAATCGACATTTGAATTTTTGCAATGCCTGGTGGATTTGCGCACGGCGGTGACGGCGGCGCGTCTTGATTTGCCGGCCGAATTGCAGCACGCCATCGACAAGCTGGCGCCCGCTGTCAAATTCTTCCGCCACAGCGACGGCGCGTTCTGCCAGTTCAACGGCGGACAGGAAGGCAACCCGAATATCTGCGACGCCACGCTGATGCACTCAGGCGCGCGGGGCAAGGCGATGAAAAGCCTGCCGCATTGCGGGTATGAAAAAATCCAGCTCGGCCGCGCCAGCGTTATCATGGATGTCGGCCTTGCGGGCATGCCCAAATACAGCCAGCGCGCGCATGCGGGGCTTTTGGGTTTTGAATACGGTTTTGGCAAGGACCGCGTGATTGTGAATTGCGGCACGACGCCTGTTGCGGGCAAGTGGCGCGACCTTCTGCGCAGTACGGCTGCGCACTCCACGCTGGTTGTCGATAACCGCAACGCCTGCACTTTTGATGAAAACGGCCAGCTGAGCGCGCGCCCCGAAATGAGCACGCAGCGCAGCGAAGACGAACATACCGCGCAAATCGCAGCCAGCCACAGCGGTTACATGCCGCGCTATGGCCTTGTGCATCACCGCCGCGTCACGCTTCTGGACGGCGGGGAAACGCTTTCGGGCGAAGATATTTTGTCCGGCAAAGCAGGTGCGCATTTTGCTGTGCGTTTCCACCTGCACCCGTGCATTCAGGCGTCATTGATACAGGACGGCGCGGAAATCCTGCTGCGCGCGCGCAGCGGCATCGGCTGGCGTTTCGCCGCTGAAAACGCGGTGCTGTCGATGGAAGACAGCGTCTATGCGGGCGAGGGGGATACGCCCCGCCGTGCCCTGCAAATCGTGCTTTCGGGCATCAGCGCCGCGCCGGATATGCGCGTGGCGTGGCAACTTCGCCGCGAAAAAGCGTGATTTTTCAGGCGGTTGATTTACCGGCATTTTTTAACGCCCCTTTAAGATGGGGTTTGTTATAATACGGCCATGACAATCAATCCACATTTGCGCGACATCTTTAATTTGCGGCGGGACCGCAGCGGATTTTTCCCCGTGGCGGAAGATGCCGTGCGCGTGGTATCGCCCGCGCAGGCGCTGGAGATTTTTGACACCCTGCGCGCGATGCAGAATATATCTCACGACTATACCGATGACGGCTGTGCGCAGCGTACGCATCTGATGTGCCGCGCGCTGGTCGATATGAAACTTGCGCCCGAAAAGGGCTGGGCATTTGAAACACCCAAGCGTGACCTTGTGGTCGATTACCCGCATGTCTCGCAAATATGGTGGTTTCATGTGGCGCCCGTTTTGCGCGTAGCCAGCGAAAAAGGCGGCGCGGAGCCGATGGCTTTCGATACCGTTTTGTTCGACGGCCCTGCAACCATGAAAGAATGGGGCGGCGTGATGAAAGCGCAGCCAGAACAAATCCACGTTTTGCCTTGCGGCAAATCGCCCAAAGGGCACTATGGCGATTACAGGCCGGGCGTGCGCACGGGTTACGCATCGGATGCGGCCGCGCAAAAGGCGATGGATAAATATATCGCGCTTGAAAACGAAGACGGTTTTGTGCGCCCGCAGGTTTTCAAAAGCGCGCTGCGCAAAAAACACGAAGCAACCTCTCCGGATAATCCGCGCCCTGCGGATAGAAAAAAACAGCCCCCCGCGCAGGGTCAAAACGGCCCCGCATAACCGCAAAGCAGTCTTATCATGACTATCATGGAATCTACCGGCATTATCCGCCGTATAGTCGAGCGTGACGGTGTTTTCAGGGTTTCTTTCCCCGAACATGCGGGATATTTTTCCATCGCGCCGGATACGGCGGATGCCGCTGCACTGGAACAGCGTTTGCGCAGTGCCGCCGATACAGGCGCGACCATTACCTTTCGCTTCGATGCGCGTTTGCGCATTACCGAGATTTTATAGGATTACCGATGTCACTCCCCGCACCAAAAGATGGCGGCAGCGATACTTTATCGGCCTTGAGCGCTTTGTTTGAAAAACATGCGCGCGTGGCGGGCACGTTACAACCGGATGCGCCGTTTTTGCACCGCCTGCTGGCGGGTGCGCAGAATATTTCGAATGTGCGCAATAGCTTTCGCGGTATAGCCCGCCTGAACCGTTTCATGGACGATGCGCAGTTGACGCTCGGCGTTTGCTTCGGGGCAAATGATGCGGAGAAAGAATGGACGCTGCAAAGCCTTGCCGCGCATATCGATGATAAAAAATCAAACCCCGCCGCGCAAAAAACACTGACAAAGAAAAGGCTGAAACAGGCACGGCAATATCTGCTCGACGGGATGGTCAAGGCGGTGCTGTTTTTGTCTCTGCCGCTGGGCGTTTTTATGTGGCATGCCTTTGATGGTGGCATGGGGCGGGGGATAGGCCTTGCCGTGGCGGCACTGCCTGCGCTGGCCGTTTTGTGGTTTTGCCTTGGAGAAATCCGGCTTTATACGCGGCTGCTGAAAGCTTTAAACCCATAGATATTTCATGTGGTTAAGCGCGTCTCTCTTGTGCGGCGCCGCAGGGTTATTGCTTGTTATTATAATATTATGTATATTTTTAATCCAGACAACCGGATAACCACATGCCTGCCATGAATGCCTTCATAAACGCCGCAGAAAAAAACGGCGGCTACCGCTTCGATTTCCAACGGGAAGTCGCGGATTTTTATGCTGCGCAGCCGACGGCAAAAGACACGCTGTTTTATGAAGTGCGCGCCGATGGTTTTTCGCTGGTTGACGGCGGGCGGGCGGATGCCGCGCCGCTGCGCGCGCGTTTTGCCGCGGCGGCAACCGCGGTTGTATCGGGCTCTTTGCGGGACGGCACTGCCGTTATCGACCGCGACCTTGGCGAGGTTTTGCACAATGTGAAGCTGCTGCGCGATTGCCGCGCGGCGGGTGTCGCCCTCGACCGTCAAAACGATTTCGCGCATGTGATTATCGCAGGGGCGGAAGTTTTGCGCGGCAATATCGGGCAGCGCCGTTTCAGCATGCCCGGCTATGATGGCACGCAGGATGCGGTGCTGTTTGCGCAAATGCGCGTCTTCACCCTCGACCATGAAATCGGCCATGTCAAATGCGCGCGCGGCAGCGAGGGCGGCAATACCGGCGAAAGCATCGCGGATGCCTACGCGACCATACGGCAGATACAGCGTTTTGGCACGGGGGCTGCGGCGCTGCTCTCCGCACAGATTTTGAAGCGTCAGGCCGCGCTTTTTTTGCTGCCCGAAGACAAGGCCACCCACTACACCGCGCCCGTGATGCAGAAAATCATCGCCGATAGCGCGCATATCGATTTCACCGCGCTGGATGCGGGCGCTACGCAGCGCATCGCCAGCGAATACGGCCAGCGTTATGCCGCCCATGCGGCGCATCTGGTTTATGCCTGCAGCCCGAACGGCGGACTGCCGGTGCAAGAACGCATTTATGATTTCGCGCAAAAAGCGCTGTCAGATACTTTGCCCGCTGCTGCGAAGGCGCCGGCGCTGGCGCTCTTGCGTGCCTTCGCCGAAGACCGCGTGCGGTTTCAAGGCCAGAGCGCGCCGTTTGACACGTCCGCGCCAAAATGGCAGGAAATAGAGGCGAAATTGCAAAGCGCGCAACAACAAGCCGCCCATCAGGAACCTGCGGCACGCTTGACGCAGGCTGCGCCCGTACAAAAGGCTGGATAGGACTCATGACAGAAAAATCAGGCAAAGGCGGCGGCAGCGGCCGTAAACCCGGCAGCGGGCCGCGCGGGCTTCAGAAAAAAGTGCACGTCAAGACGCGCGCCAAGCGCAGTATTTCATCTGCTCGCTGGCTGGAGCGTCAATTGAACGACCCCTATGTCGCGGCGGCGAAAAACGACGGCTATCACAGCCGTGCGGCTTACAAACTGCTGCAAATGCAGGAAGAGCTGGAAATTTTCACACAAGGCATGCGCGTTATCGACCTTGGCGCCGCACCCGGCGGCTGGACGCAGGTTGTCTGCGACATCGTGAAACCGGGGGCGAGCGGCGGCAAGGTTGTCGCCATCGACTATCTTGAAATGAAGCCGGTATCCGAAGCTGTTTTTTTTCAGA
>DDBY01000067.1:0-4765 GCA_002334985.1 Micavibrio sp. UBA2020 | reverse complement strand
CAGACGATGCCGCGCCGGATGTGCTGAAAAACGCCATCGGCGGCAAGGCGCATGTGGTCATGAGCGATATGGCGCCCCCGACGATAGGGCACAAGCAGACCGACCACTTGCGTATTATGGCACTTGCCGAGATGGCCTACGCTTTTGCGCAGGAAGTTTTGCTGCCCGGCGGCACGTTTCTGGCCAAGGTTTTCCAAGGCGGGGCGGAGCGCGATTTACTTAACCAGATGAAAAAAGACTTCACCAAGGTCAAACACGTCAAACCGCCCGCCAGCCGTGCCGATTCATCGGAAATGTATGTTGTCGCCATGGGGTTCCGCGGATAAAATGCTTCCCTGAGCGTCCTTAAATACGGGCGCATTTACAGGGGTTTTCATAATGAAAAGAAATGCCGAAATCCGCGAAGCGCTGGGCTTTGACGATGTGCTGCTTGTTCCTGCCGAAACGCTGGTCAAACCGGAAGACGTCGTCACGCGCACGCGCCTGACGCGTGACATTGAACTGTCCATTCCGGTGATTGCCGCGGGGCTTGATTACGTCACCGAAAGCCGCATGGCGGTCACCATCGCGCAGCTGGGGGGCATCGGCGTTATTCACGACAACATGCCGCTTGGCAAACAGGTGGAAGAAGTCCGCCGCGTCAAACGCGCCGAAGGCAATGTGGTCGCAAGCCCGATTACCGTTTCGCCTGAATCCAGCGTGGCGGAGGCGCTCGACCTCATGACCACCTATCGCATTTCGGGTCTGCCGGTGATTGAACAGCCGTCGCAAAAAGTCATCGGCATCATCACCAACCGTGATATCCGCTTTTTCGAAGATTACGCGAAACCCGTAAGCGAGCTGATGAGCAAGAACGTCATCACGGTGAAGTCGGGGATTTCGCAAGCCGAAGCGCGCCAGTTGATGCATCAGCACCGCATTGAAAAGCTGGTCGTCGTTGACGAAGACGGTCGCTGCGCCGGTTTGATGACAGTGAAAGACATCGAAAAGCTGTCGCGCTATCCGCATGCGGCGCGCGATGTTTTCGGCCGCCTGCGCGTGGGCGCTTCGGTCAGCCTTGGCAAAGACGCGGTTGACCGCGCGAACGCCATGGCGGATGCGGGCCTTGACGTTGTTTTCGTCGATGTGGCGCATGGCCACAGCCGCGAGGCTTTTTCCACGGTCAGCATGATACGCCAGCAGCGCAGCAGCAACGTGCAGGTTGTCGCGGGCAATGTGGCCACGGCCGATGCGGCCATGAGCCTGATTGACGCTGGCGCGGATGCTATCAAAGTGGGCTTGGGCGCGACGGCTTGTGCGGCATCGCGCCGCCTGGCGGGCGTCGGTATGCCGCAGCTGACGGCCGTGATGAACGTGGCCGAGCAGTGCGAACTGCGCGGTATCCCCGTGATTGTCGATGGCGGCGTTCTGTCGTCAGCCCATATCGCCAAGGCGATTGCGGCGGGTGCGGACAGCGTGATGATTTCCGACCTTTTCGCCGGCACGGACGAGGCGCCGGGCGAAATCGTGTATCAGGACGCGCAGGCTTACAAAGTCGTCAACCCGCTTGCCAAGGCGCAGCACCGCCCGACGACGACGTCGCTGGTGCGCGACCCGTTCCGTCTCGACGAAGATGCGGTGGATACGTCGGTGCCTTACCGCGGTTCCGTCACGCACATGGTTGAACAGCTGGTCGGCGGGCTGAAAATGTCCATGGCCTATACCGGCAGCCGCGATATCGAAGCGATGCGCGAAAATGCCGAACTGGTGAAAGCGAAATAATATCTTGCAAGGATGGGTGACACGATGACGCCGGCCGCACGCATACAGGCGGTGATTGAGCTTTTGGACGAGGTCGTTTCAACGCCGCGTCCTGCCGACACGCTGGCCAGTCTTTATTTCCGCGCGCGCCGATATATCGGCTCCAAAGACCGCGGGGCGATTAATACGCGTTTTTACCGGGTGATGCGCGAATACATCCGTCTTGGCTGGTGGGTCAACCACGCAGGGGCGGAGCTGAACGCGCGCAACGTGGTTATCGCCGCGCTGATTTTCGACCGCGAACATACGGCGGACAGTCTGCCGATGATGTTTTCGGGCGAAAGATTTGCGCCGGAAGAGTTAACCGAAGCCGAACAGGACATGGCGGCGGCGCTGGAGGGGAAAAACCTCGACGATGTCGCGATGCCGCTGCGCGAGCGCTGCGAATGTCCGGACTGGGCTTATGATGCGCTTCAGCGAGCCCTTGGTGCGCGGTTTGAGGAAGAGCTGAAGGCGATGCTGTCGCCCGCGCCGCTCGATTTGCGCGTGAATACCATCAAGGCAACGCGCGCCGATATCCTCAAACAGCTGAAGGCCGAAGGCTATGATGCGCACGAAGGGAAAATATCCCCCCTGAGCATCCGCGTTTTTGGCCGCCCGCAATTGTCGCAGCATGAGCTTTATCAAAACGGCTTTTTTGAAATTCAGGACGAAGGCTCGCAAATGGTCGCGCTGGTGGCGGATGCGCAGCCGGGCGAACAGGTGGCGGACTTCTGCGCAGGCGCGGGCGGCAAGACCCTCGCGCTTGGTGCCAGCATGCTGAACAAAGGGCGCATCGTCGCCATGGACGTTCTGGGCGGCAGGCTGGAGCGTGCGAAAGAGCGTTTCCGCCGCGCAGGCCTGCACAACATCGAAACCCGCGCCCTGACCAGCGAGCGTGATAAATACGTCAAGCGCGCTGCGGGCAAGTTCGACCTCGTGCTGGTCGATGCGCCGTGCAGCGGCGTGGGGACATGGCGCCGCGACCCCGACAAGCGTTGGCGTCAGCTGGGGCCGGGGCTTGAAGCCTTGGTGCCTTTGCAAAAAAGCATTCTTGACAGTGCATACCGTCTGGTGCGTCCGGGCGGGCGTCTGGTTTACGCGACCTGTTCGCTGCTGCCCGAAGAAAACGAATTGCAGGTGGCGGATTTCATCGCCGCGCATCCGGATTTCTCGGTCGAGCCTGTATCGCAAAAACTGGATGTCGATGGCGTGGGCGATTTTCTCAGTCTGACACCGGGGCGTCATGATACGGATGGTTTCTTCGCCGCCGTTCTGCGCCGCAAAGAGGCGCCGCTCGTATGACGACAGACGACGACAAACGCGCGCATGAAAATATGGCCGCAGCCGCCAAGCTGGCCGGTCATCTGCCCGGTTTGTTGTTGGAAGCCGAAAAAATCGCCCATACCGTGATGCGCGGCGTGCATGGCCGCCGCCGCGTCGGGCAGGGCGAAACCTTCTGGCAGTTCCGCGAATATCAGGCGGGCGATTCATCGCGCGATATCGACTGGCGCCAGACGGGCAAACGCGAAGACGTTTACATCCGCCAGCTGGAATGGGAAGCGTCGCAAAGCGTCTGGCTCTACCGTGATGCCAGCGCGTCGATGCAATACCGCTCTTCCGACAAGCTTTTGCGCAAAAAAGACTATGCCGAGATTTTGCTGATGGCGCTGGCCATGCTTATTCTGGATGGCGGGGAGCAGGTGGGGCTGTTGGGCACCACGCTTGCGCCGCAGGCGCATGCGGGCGCGGCGCAGCGTTTGCACGATTACCTGCCCGGGCAAAAAGAATTCGATACGCCCGGCCGCAGTGTGGCCGCACGTTCGCACCTTGTCATGTTCAGCGATTTTTATTTCACGCTCGACCGTCTGCGCCAGTTTTGCGCGCCCATGGCGGAAAAAGAAGTGCGCGGGCTTCTGGTGCAGGTTGTTGACCCGGCGGAGGAAACATTGCCCTTCACCGGCCGCATCAAATTCCACGACATCGAAAACGCACAGGCCGCGCCCGTGACCGTGTCGCAGGTCGATGCCGTGCGCGCCGAATATCAGCAAAAATTCGCCGCGCACCGTGCGGCGCTCGGCGATATGGCGCGCGGTTTTGGCTGGCGCTTGCTCACGGTTTCGACGGCGGACAAGCCGGAAAAACTGCTGGCCGATATCTATGGCATTCTGGCGGCGAAAGGATAGGGCGGCATGCTGGCGGGTATGACATTCCTGTTTCCGTGGCTTCTGGGTGGTTTGCTGCTCATCCCCGTTTTGTGGTGGCTGTTGCGTATCATGCCGCCGCGCCCGCGCGCGGTGCAGTTTCCGGCATTTTTTCTGCTGCAGGATTTGAAAACCGATGTGAAAACGGCATCCAAAACGCCGTGGTGGTTGCTGCTTTTGCGCTCGCTTATCGTTCTTTTGTTCGTGCTTGCGCTGGCGGAGCCTGTGATGCGCATGTCACAGGGTTTGCCGGGCAAGGGCGGTTCTGTTCTGGTCGTTGTCGATAACGGCTACGCCGCTGCGGCGGGCTGGGGCGAGCGCATGGCGCGCCTGCGCGAATTCATGCCGCAAATCGGCCGCAGCGACCGCAGCGTTATTTTCCTGCCAACCGCCGCATCGCCGTCCGACGGCAAGCTGCGTGCCTATGGCCCGATGGGGGCAGGCGAGGCGGAAAAATGGATTGAAACCCTCAAGCCCTATCCGTGGCCTGCCGACCATGCGGCCGCAAGCGCGCAGGTGACGGAAACCGCTGCGGCGCATCCGGTATCGCACGCGCTTATGCTCAGCGACGGTACGGCTGCACAGGAAGAAAAAGACACGCGTGCCCTGATGGATGCCCTGCTGGCCACGTCGTCCTTGACGGTGGTGCGCGACAACCGCATCAATAACACGCATATTTTGCGCCGCAAGCCGACGCACCCGTCCGAAATGTCGCTGACGCTGGAGCGTCTGGTGAAGCCGCAACTGGACGAGCGCATGATGATGACGGCCTATAGCGCGGA